>JAGMBH010000006.1 GCA_023129815.1 Dehalococcoidia bacterium | reverse complement strand
TAGCTGATATTAACTTCGTAGCTGCGTTTGATATTGATAAAAATAAAGTGGGTAAGGACTTAGCCAAAGCTATTTACACTCCGCCTAACAATACTATCAAGTTTTGCGATGTGCCTAAAACCGGCGTCAGAGTCGAGCGTGGTATGACCCATGATGGACTAGGCAAATATCTCTCTCAAATTATCACCAAGGCGCCGGGCCCAACAGCCGATATTGTAGGCATTCTCAAGGAGACTAAAACCGATGTAGTGCTTAATTATTTACCTGTGGGGAGCGAGGAAGCCACTAAATGGTATGTAGAGCAGGTGTTAGCAGCCGGCTGTGGCTTCGTTAATTGCATACCAGTTTTTACTGCTCGTGAGACTTATTGGCAAAACCGATTTGCTGAGCGTGGATTGCCTGTTATTGGCGACGATATCAAATCTCAGGTTGGGGCTACCATTACTCATCGGGTATTAACCAGGCTCTTCCGCGACCGCGGTGTTAAATTAGAGCGGACTTATCAATTGAATTTTGGCGGCAATACCGATTTCCTTAATATGCTAGAACGGGAGCGCCTGGAATCTAAGAAGATTTCCAAGACAAATGCTGTTACTTCGCAGTTAGACTATGATCTTGGCCCTGATAACATCCACGTTGGCCCCAGCGATTATGTCTCTTGGCTGGACGACCGCAAATTTTGCTATATAAAGATGGAGGGACGCACCTTTGGCGATGTCCCCCTGAATTTAGAGTTGAAGATGGAGGTATGGGATAGCCCTAATTCAGCTGGTGTGGTTATTGATGCTCTAAGGTGCTGCAAATTGGCTTTAGACCGCGGTCTAAGTGGAGCTATAGTGGCACCCTCAGCCTACTTTATGAAATCTCCGCCAATCCAATATTCCGACGATGAAGCCCACCTGAAGACCGAAGCATTTATTACCGGACAGGAACAGGAAGAGCCCGTCTCATTGCCTGAGCCACAGCTAGTTGAGATTAAGGCGTAAGCCGCTTTTGCGACAAAGGCACCAACCTCAAACTATGTAGCTTAAAAAGAAATCAATTATTCCGTTGCCTTGCTCGATGGGGCTTAATAAGGTTGATGAAGTGGGAGATCTAAGATGGTAACCTTGGTGGTAACAGTAGGTTGTGGCTCAATGGATTTATACTCCCAGAAGCTTGCTGAGAAACTGGATGTCCCCAAAGTCTATACGGATATCTACCATAGCAGTGCTGCGAAGTTCAATATCTCCTGGCTCTCACGAGGTGCATTAAAGGCTATCCCAGAGGACTGGAGCTTTGTTAAGAAGATTAACAAATTAACTGGCATAGTTCATTTGCCAAACCAACACCTGGGGCGCTACGGAAACTTTCTCAAAATACCCTATATCATAACTGTGCATGACCTCATCAGATATTTTGACCTCAAAGGATATGGGACTTATATTCATCGCCCTAACCTTAGGGACAAATTTTACTTGAGCCTCGATTACAAAGGTATCAAGAAGGCAGCGAGAATAATAGCAGTATCTCAAGCAACAAAAAATGACCTAATGCATTACCTTGGAATACCTGACGAGCAAATAAGCGTTGTTTATCTAGGTGTTGACCACACAACTTTCAGACCCTCGTCTCAAGCAAGTGAGTTCGAACATCCTTATATTCTCTTCGTTGGCGCAGAGCATCCCAGAAAGAACTTGCCGACTCTGCTTAGGGCATTTAAGGAGCTCAAGGAACAACCACAGTTTAAGGATTTGAAACTGGTCAAAGTGGGCAAGGCTGGGGGACGAGAGGCGGATTTCAGGAGACAGACTATAGAGGTTATAGATTCTCTAAACTTAGATGGAAGGGTAATATTCACAGAGGTTGTTTCTAAGGAGAACCTAAGAGCTTATTACTCTAACGCAAAGTGTCTTGTCCTTCCTTCCCTCTATGAAGGTTTTGGTTTCCCCCCGCTTGAAGCAATGGCCTGTGGCTGCCCCGTAATAACCTCTAATAGCTCCTCACTGCCCGAGGTCGTAGGTGAGGCAGCAATCAAGGTTCCGCCTCACGATGTTTGGGGATTAACAACTGCTTTGGAGAGGGTTCTCACTGACAAGGAGCTTAGGAAGAGCCTTATTACCAAAGGAATGGAACAAGCCGCCAAGTTCTCCTGGGACCAAGCAGCAGAAAAGACCCTCGAGGTTTACAAAGAGGTAGAGGGAAGCTTCAGCTAAATCCTTTCACTTGGCTTTAAGTAAAAATTTAACTGATCTTTTATTATGTCTTCCAATTTGTGTGTAACTTTGAATCCCAATTGCTGAATCTTTCGAGTGTCTGAGAGCAATATCGGAACTTCAGCTGGCCTAAATTTACCTGGGTCAAATTCTATTGGTATTTCCCCCTTGTCTGTATAGACCCAAATCCCTTTGTCCTCCAAGGCAAATTCTAATTCGTCGGTTAATAATAATTCGTCAACCTTAGTTTTCTCAAACCTTAAGCCGAATATTTCGCCATCCTTCCTTTGTAGCGGATCTAGCACAGTTTTTCTGTCAGTTTCGTTCATAGTTTCGATCTTTTCCACATCCCACCCAGCATTTTGTAAAGCTAATAAAATATAGCTCAGAACAGCGTTTGTTCGTATCGAACCTTGATTATAAACCTCTCCGGCATCGCCTTTTTCGGCAAGAAGGCAGTAACCTCTCACAATATCATCTATATGGCTCCAGTCCCTTAATGCATTCACATTCCCTATCAATATTTTATTGCTTTCCCCAAGCTTTAATCTCATAACTTGCTTTGCTATCGCGGAAGTCACAAACATGCTACCACGTCCAGCACCCTCAGTATTGAAACTTCTGGAAACAATGGCCTTTAAGCCATAAATATTATGGTAGCCTCGCATCAAGTAATCACCTTGCACTTTACTAATAGCATAAGGTGATTGAGGCCTGAGGGGATTTTCCTCACTTATAGGCAATTCAGGCATTCTTGCTGGTGAAGGAACTATGCATCCATATTTCTTTAATGCTCTGCTATATTGTAGTTGGGATGAGAATGCCAAGCCATATTCCTCACTGGAGCCAGCAAAAACCACTATTGGATCGAGATTTTTCAACCTTATGGATTCAAGTAAATTCGCAGTCCCCAGGCTGTTGGTCATCAGAATTGCTAAGGGGTTTTCGAAAGATGACGGGATAAAAGACTGGGCAGCAAGGTGAAAAACAATGTCTGGTTTGGCGACTTCGAGGGCAGATCCAATATTGGAAATATCGAGTATATCACCCTCAATTACATGAATTTGGTCATAAATTCTCTCATTGACCAAATTTTTTGGCGTTGATCCATCCGCTCTCCTTCTGAGCAACCCAAAAACCTCGTTTCCATTATCAAGCAAATATTTTGCCAGCTGACTACCAACAAATCCTGAAATACCTGTAATCAGTGTCCTTTTATTGCTAAACATAAATAAATCCCCCCTCTTAATATCTATTCTCGCCTACCCATCAAATATCTTAACACAAGCAACTCTTATTTTTAAGCTTTTCCTTGAGTTAATTCCAATCCTAAGATATGATGCTATAGGCAAATCCGCTGAGGAGCATAGTTTAGTTGTCCCAGATTTCCCTTTCCACTATGTGGGCTAAAGGTAGATTTAGCAATATGACAGAATTTGTCACTAAAGCCAAGGAATTGGGCTTTACCCGCAACTTCCTGCGAGAGAAGGGGATAGCAGGTTAACCGAGGCCGGTGGAGATGCCAAGTTTAGCAGAGCTACGAGGAAATTTAGCTTCCCGCATTACTAATCCCTTAGTTGGCATTTTGAGCAAAAGCAGGCTAAAACCCAATACTCTCACCTTTATTGAGTTGGCCATAAGCATCGGTGCCGCTTACGCCATTGTCATCGGCTACTTCCTTCTTGGTGGAGTTTTGGTTTTGGTCTCCGGGCTATTTGATCTCCTCGATGGGGCACTGGCTCGCTTTACCAAGCAAAGTACAAAGTTTGGCGCTATTCTAGATTCAACGATTGACCGCCTTTCTGAAGCAGCAATATTTTGCGGTCTTTTAGTTTGGTATATGCCAAAAGTAGCCACTCTAGAAATTGTGCTCATCTTTGCCGCTCTAATTGGCTCTTTCCTTGTTAGCTATATAAGAGCTAGGGCAGAAGGACTAGGTTTGGAATGTCGAGTTGGTTTGTTTACCAGAGCTGAAAGGGTTATAGTATTAGCGGTAGGTTTGCTGGTAAACCAAGTTTTTATTGCTTTATGGGTTTTGGTAGTCTTTGTTTATATCACTGTAGCTCAAAGGCTGCTTTACTTACGGAAGCAATCAAAAGTTAAGGGGGACTAAATGCCAGTTATAGCTGTTGTGGGAGGTCAGTGGGGTGACGAGGGGAAAGGGAAGGTAATTGATTCCCTGGCTGAGAAAGCTAAGGTAGTGGCTCGTTTCTCAGGGGGTGACAATGCCGGCCACACAGTTATTAACCCCTATGGCGAGTTCAGGATGCATCTTGTACCCTCTGGCATTTTTTACCCCGGGGTAACTTGTATTATCGGCAATGGCGTGGTTATTAACCCGGCAGTTCTCCTTGATGAAATAGACAACCTTAAGAAGCACGGTGTAGATATAAGTCATCTCATCATCAGTGACCGTGCCCATCTCATCATGCCTTATCACACCCTTCTCGATGGACTGGAAGAGGAAAGGCGTGGTAAAGGGGCTTTAGGAACTACCCGTAGAGGAGTTGGCCCTGCCTTTACTGATAAAGTTGCTCGTATGGGAATCCGCACCGGGGACTTATCAAACAAGGATTTATTTCACAGCAAGCTAAGCTCAATCCTCGAATTTAAGAATGCCATTCTTACAAAGGTATACGGGCATTCGCCTTTGTTACTAGAAGAAATCTTTGAGCAATATTGCCGTTATGGGGAGCAACTGGCTCCACTTATTCAGGAAACTAACTCCGTAATTCGCCAATCTTTAGCCAGAGGAGAGCTAGTTTTTTTAGAGAGTGCCCAAGGGACTTTGCTTGACCCCGACTTTGGCACTTACCCTTATGTAACTTCTTCTTCGCCATTAGCCGGCGGAGGCTCTATTGGGGCCGGCATAAGCCCAATGGCATTTGATCGCATTATCGGTGTATTTAAAGCTTACATCACCAGAGTTGGCAGTGGGCCCATGCCCACCGAACTAAAGGACGAGGTTGGCAAACTCATACGTGAGAAAGGTCATGAATATGGTGCTACGACAGGGAGGCCGCGGAGGTGCGGTTGGTTTGATGCCGTGGCTGGCCGCTTCGCTACTCAGATAAATGGTTTTAGTGACATAGCTTTAACCCACCTTGATATTTTTGATGGTTTTTCTTCCATCAAAATATGCACGACCTATAAATTTGATAACAAGATTCTAGACTCTTTCCCGAGCGATATAGCTATACTAGAGAAATGCCAACCTGTATATGAAGAACTCTCTGGTTGGCAAGAGTCAATAAGGGAAATCAGTAATTTTGACCAGTTACCATTGGAGGCCCGCCGCTACATCAACCGGCTTGAGGAGCTCCTCTCCTGCCCTATTAGCTTTGTCGCCGTAGGATCAAGGAGAGAGCAAACCATAAAGGTGAGACCTATTCTCCCTGGGTAGCCCTGGTAGGTAAAGGCAAGTCAATTTTATAGTTTTTTAATGCTGCTTTAATAATCTCGGCCGATTTTTCGTCAGGTTCAATCAAAGGCAAGCGTGGTTTGCCCACTGGAAAACCCAAGTAATTCAGAGCATATTTAACGGGCATAGGATTGCTAATAACAAATAGGGCATTTATCAGAGGCAATAAATGGCGGTGAATGCTAGCTGCCTCCTGAGTTTCACCGTTAAGAAATTTCTCCATCATGTCTTTTATTTGGATTCCTACTAAATGTGAAGTGACACTGACCACACCATAACCACCCAAGGTAAGAATAGGCAAGGTATCACTATCATTGCCGCTGTAAACTAAAAAGTCATCCTTGGCTCCCTGTATAATCTCAGCTATTTGGCGAAGGTTACCACTAGCTTCCTTCACACCAATGATATTGTCTATTTGGCTTAGCTTGATTACCGTATCAGCAGCAAGATTAGTGCCTGTGCGTGATGGTACGTTGTAGAGAATACAAGGCAAAGTTGTGGCTCGGGCAATGGCATTAAAATGCTCAAATAAGCCTTGTTGGGGGGGCCGATTATAATAAGGCACTACTAATACGCAAGCATCAACTCCAACCTTCTCTGCTTCTTTAGTCAGCTCCTGGCTCTCTCTAGTGTTGTAAGTGCCAGTCCCAGCCACTATTGTTCCACGGTTAGCTATCGCTGACTTGACTTCAGTAAAAAGACGGAGCTTCTCTTCGAAGTTAAGAGTAGGGGATTCCCCCGTAGTGCCAGAGAGCACCAAACCATCACTACCAGAATTAAGCAAAGCTTGAGCTAGATTCCTGGCCTGCTGATAATCAACTTTGCCCTGACTATTAAAGGGTGTAACCATAGCTGTTAATAAGCGACCTAGCTTGTCCATTTTTACCCGCCCGATCCCTCGCCAGATAAAGAGTGAGGAAGAGAGAGCCTCCGCTTCTTCTTGTACCCTATCCAGCCCCTTCTTATCCCTTCCTCGGCAATCTGTATAGCATTCAGCGCTGCCCCCTTACGTAAATTATCAGCTACTACCCACATAACTAATCCATTGGGGTGAGAAATATCCTTTCTGATTCTACCCACAAATACGTGATTTGAACCACTAGCTGCCCAAGGTAGGGGGTAGAAGCTAACGCTAGGATCATCAAGAACCCTGACTCCAGGTGCTTGAGCCAAAATTTTCCTTGCCTCTTCCGGAGTGATAGGTGAAGTAAATTCCACATTCACCGCTTCACTATGCCCGAAGTAAACAGGGACTCGGACGCAGGTTGCCGAGATAGCCATATCCTCAGCATGCATTATCTTCCGCGTCTCTTCCACCATTTTCTGTTCTTCTCTAGTATAGCCATTATCCAAAAAGACATCGGTTTCTGGTAACAGATTAAAGGCTATTTGATGGGAATAGACATGAGGACAAACACGACGCCCCTCTAAAACCAGCTTTATTTGGCTTGTTAGTTCCTTTAAAGCATCAGCACCGCTGTCTGATACTGATTGATAAGTGCTTACGATGATTCGTTTTATAGGATTAACCTTGTGTAAGGGATAAAGAGCTACTACCATTTGGATTGTAGAACAATTTGGGTTGGCGATTATCCCCTTGTGCCATTCGATATCCTCAGGATTTACTTCAGGAACCACCAAAGGAACCAAGGGGGCCATTCTAAAAGCAGCGCTATTATCAATAACCACCGCTCCAGCCTCAGCAGCCAGAGGTGACAGGCGGCGGCTAACATCAGCGCTAGCGGAAAAAAGAGCGACATCAACATTACGAAATATCTCCGGTGTCGCTTCCTCAACCTCGATTTTCTGGCGATTAGAAAAAAAGATTTTTATGTCTGAAGAGCGTTCGGGAGCAAGTAGTCGGATCGAAGCTGCAGGGAAATTCCGCTGCTCAAGCACCTTGATAAATTCTCGCTCAACAAGCCCAGTGTCACCAACAATAGCTACGTTGAAACCTTCCATGCTCTTTCCTCGCAACAGTTCACCCCCCTCAAAAATATCATTCTGCGCGCAAGCGAAGAATCTCAAGACCCTTCGCGGAGTCTACCCTGAGCGAGATTCTTCGGTCGCTTCGCTCCCTCAGAATGACAAACAAGGAGCGAAGGGCTCAGGGTGACAATAAAGAACCCTACAGCTTCAGTAAGGCCTCCAATCCATAAATTAACCCTTTGTGCTTTGCAACCTCTCTGATTGCCAAAATAACGCCGGGCATATAAGCTTCTCGACTTATAGCCTCATGGCGTAAGCTCAAGGTCTGGCCTACCCCGCTAAAGATAACTTCTTGTCCCGCCATAAATCCTGGCAACCTCAGGCTATGGATAGCTACACCCTCTATTTGCCCCCCCCTGACGCTGCTAACTACTTCTCTCTCGGTTTTAGGGCAGATGAAAGGTTTGCCACGGGCTTGTAGCATAGCTTTTGCTGTAGCCATAGCAGTTCCCGAAGGGGCATCAATTTTCTTATCATGGTGCATTTCTACAATCTCAGCATAATCGAAAAAATTGGCAGCAACCTTTGCCAAATGCATCAAGAGCACTGCTCCTAAGGAAAAATTAGGTGCCACCACAGCACCAACGTTATTGGCTCGACATAGCTGCTCAATCTCCTTCAGATTTTCCTCAGAAAGTCCTGTGGTACCTATAACCATGTTAACTCCTTGCTTAACAGCGATGCGAGCGGCTGCTATGGAAGCTGCAGCATTGGTAAAATCTACTAATACGGCAGGATTGCAACTCTTCAAAAGAGAGCCTAAATCAGAGGAAAATGGTATCAGCTCTGAAGTCTCCGGTAAAGGAAGATACTGCTGAGTTACTTTCTCCTCCACAGCGCCAACTATCTCTAACCCGGGCTCATTGAGCACAGCTTTAGTCACCTCCCGCCCCATCTTGCCTAAAGCTCCATTGATAACTATTCTTATGGCTTCCATGTGTCACTCCTTAACATGCCGATATAGGTTATTTATTATAATCGGAATAGCGACCGCCCTTATTAGGCGAATGAGTATGATGATAGTTTGGCTGCCTCTGCCAACGATGTTCAGAGGCTAAGGAATCCTTCACTTTAGCACCGGGTATGCGAGAAAATCCTTCAAGCACTGCTTTACGTGATAAGTTTATTCTGCCTAACTCGTCAATCCCAATGACTTTGACCATTATCTCATCACCAACTCTAACCACGTCTTCAACTTTAGCTACATGATAATCAGCAAGCTCACTGATATGGACTAGGCCTTCCTTGCCCGGGAAGATTTCTACCATGGCGCCGAATGGTAGCAGCCTCGTTACTCTTCCAGTATAAATATCCCCTGGTTTCGCTTCCTGGGTTAAATCTTCTATCATTTTGATTGCCTTTTGGACTGCCTCCTCACTGGGGGAGCCAACAATAACCGTACCATCACTCCTTACGTCTATAGTTGTTTTGGTCTCCTCCGTAATGGATCTTATGGTTCTACCTCCAGGGCCAATAACATTGCCAATCTTGCTTGCAGCAATGGTTATCTCATGTATCCTGGGAGCGTAGGGGCTAATTCCGGGGCGGCTAGTACTAATAGTTTGTGCCATCTTGTCCAATATCTCCAAGCGAGCCTGGCGAGCTTGGGTTAGAGATTCAGCTAGAATTTTGGAGTCCACACCAGCAACTTTAATATCAAGCTGCAAGGCCGTAATTCCCCTAGATGTGCCAGCAACTTTAAAATCCATGTCACCACAGGCATCTTCTATACCCTCAATATCAGTTAGGATAACATGCTCCCCATTCTCCCCGGTGACCAGTCCCATAGCTATTCCAGCTACTGGTGCCTTGATAGGTACGCCAGCATCCATTAATGAAAGGGTTGAACCGCAGGTACTGGCCATAGATGTGCTCCCATTAGAGCTAAGCACTTCGGAAACCAAACGAACAGTGTAAGGGAAATCCTCTTCCGAAGGTAGTATTGGCCTAATAGCCCGCTCCCCTAGAGCGCCATGACCAATTTCGCGCCTCCCTGGCGACCCTACTCGTTTTACCTCGCCCGAGGAGAACGGAGGAAAATTATAATGGTGCATGAAGCGTTTGGTTTCTGCCAAGCCTAAACCATCCAATAACTGCTCCTGTCTTGCCGACCCCAGGGTGGTGATAGTCAAAGTTTGTGTTCCTCCCCGGGCGAATAGACCCGAGCCGTGAGCACGAGGTAGAAGGCCAACTTCACAGTGGATAGGGCGAATTTCATCAGCCCGTCGGCCATCCACGTGCCGTTTTCCCTGCAAAATCCTCTTCCTTATCTCTGCTTTAAGCCGGGCTTCAAAGGCAAAATCCACCTCTTCCTCGGAGAAAGAGTCAACTAACTTCTGTTTCGCTTCATCCCTAAGCGATGCTAAAACTTGCTCTCGCTCTAATTTTCCTGGTTGCCCTAGAGCTTCGTTCAGCTTGTCACCAAGCAAAGTAGAGATATGAGCTGAGAGTTCAGGAGCAACCTCTCTAGCTTTGACTTCCACTTTGGGGTTGCCATAAGCTTGCTGCAGCTCCTTCTGGAGTTTAATAATCTCTTGGTTAGCTTCATGCCCAAATTCGATTGCTTCAAGCGCTAAGCTCTCAGAGGCCTCTTTGGCGCCTGCCTCCACCATCACTATATCTTGCCTAGTGCTAGCGACAGCTACATCGAGCAAACAGTTTTCAATTTGGGGCAAAGTGGGATTTAGAACCAAATTATCATCTATGTAGCCAATATGCACTGCTGATACCGGACCTGAAAATGGAATATCAGATATGGTTAAGGCTGCTGAGGCACCGATGAGGGCGCAAATATCAGGGTCATTTTCTTTGTCGACGGAGAGCACCGTAGCTATAATTTGTAGCTCGTGGTTAAACTCCTTGAGAAGAAGTGGTCTTAAGCATCGATCGATAAACCGGCAGGTTATAATTGCTCCCTCAGTGGGGCGTCCTTCTCGCCTGAAGAAACTACCTGGTATTTTACCAGCAGCATAGAGTTTTTCTTCATAGTCCACTGTTAGGGGCACGAAGCCTCTCCTCTCTGTAGGCTCATTGGCAGCACAGGCAGTGACCAACACCACTGTATCCCCATAACGGACAACGACAGCACCATTCGCCTGCTGTGCAAGTTTCCCTATTTCAATGGTAAGTATTCGACCGGCTATTGTGCGCTCAAAAATTTGAGACATATTATTTCCTCAAGCCTAATCTGGCGGTAAGTGAGTCATATCGTTCCGGGTCTGTCTTATTAAGGTACTTCAGTAGTCGTCTGCGCTGCCCTAGCAGTTTAAGAAGAGCATGGCGCGAGTGATGGTCGTGGGAATGCGCCTTGAGGTGTTCCATTAATTGCTTTACCCTTTCAGTAAGCAATGCCACCTGAACTTCAACCGACCCAGTATCATCCTCACTAATCCTAAATTGTGTAAAAATATCGCCTTTCTTTTCTTTTTCTAGCATATAACCCCTCAATCTAATATAATATGGCACATTATATCACAGCAGGAAAATCCCTGTATAGGATGAGGTAAGATAGTAGTATCCTCCTCACCTGCCCTTTTTTTAAGAAGTAAAGACTATCAAGTATACCAATAAATTGACCAAAAAATTATAACAGTCTATAATTTGCCACGAAGGCACCCTCAATGCATGAGAGTTGCGGCATTTTTGGAGTTTATGCTCACAGAATAGACATAGCTCGTCTCATCTTCTTTGGACTTTTTGCTCTCCAGCACCGCGGTCAAGAAAGCGCTGGCATCGCTGTCAGCAATGGTAGTGAAATAAAAATACACACTAAAATGGGGTTGGTTTCCCAGGCGTTCACAGAAAGTGACCTTGCTCAACTCAAAGGATATATTGGCATCGGGCATAACCGCTACTCTACTGCAGGCTCAAGCAAACCAGCCAATGCCCAACCTATTATAGCGAAATCAGAAGGGTTGACCCTTGCTTTAGCGCATAATGGTAATATTCTCAATGCCAAGTTACTCCGTGACGAGCTCCACGTGGATGGCTATAGCTTCCATACCTCCTCTGATTCCGAAGTCATCGCCAACCTAATTTTGGCCTCTCCTGGCAAAAGCTGGGAGGAAAGAATTAGACACGCTATGTACCGCCTCCAAGGAGCTTATTCGCTGGTAATCATGACCCAGAATAAGCTCATTGGGGTTCGTGACCCTATGGGTGTTCGCCCACTCTGTTTGGGAACTGTTGATAACGGCTGGGTAATCGCCTCGGAAAGCTGTGCCCTAGACCACATAGGCGCCCAGTTCACCAAGGAAATCCAACCCGGGGAAATTGTGGTTATCAATGCCGATGGAGTAAAGAGTTTTAAGGGCAAGAATGATAAAAAGGCTTTATGCATTTTCGAATATATTTATTTCGCCCGCCCTGACAGCATCATCCAAGGTAAACTGCTTTACCCAGCAAGACAAGCCATGGGTGAAATGCTAGCTCAAGAATACCCTGTTGAGGCTGATCTGGTCATGGGTATTCCCGACTCAGCTACTGCTGCTGGCATTGGCTATTCTCATGCTTCAGGCATCCCATATTGTGAGGGCTTACTTAAGAACCGCTATGTGGGACGCACCTTTATTGAGCCTGACCAAAGGCTGAGAGAGCTTGGCGTTCAGTTAAAATTCAATCCCCTCTCCCGGATAATCTCTGGAAAACGATTGGTGGTCGTTGATGACAGTATCGTTCGCGGTACCACCACCCCTCGGGTAGTCAATCTACTAAGGAAAGCCGGTGCTAAAGAGGTGCATCTTCGTATTTGTGCTCCTCCTATTCGCCATCCCTGCTTCTTGGGTGTGGATATGGCCACCGAATGGGAACTCATCGCTGCCAGAAAGACTACCCCGGAAATCAGGGATTACCTCGGTGCTGACTCACTTGGTTACCTTAGCCTCAATGGCTTGATTCGAGCTGTTGCCTTGCCCAGAGAGATTTTTTGCCTCGCTTGCTTTACTGGAGACTATCCCATTCCAGTGCAGATAGGAATGGATAAGCTAGCCCTGGAAACGATGCCCGAAGAGGAACCCATTGGAAGCCAGAAGTAAGCAAACCTATGCTCTCGCTGGCGTCAATATTGAGGCAGCCGATAAGATAAAAAAAATAATCGCCAGGCAAGCTCAATCCACCTTTCGCCCTCAAGTCCTCAATTTTGGCTCCTTCGGCAGTATGTTTCAAATTAAAGGATATGATGAGCCTGTTTTAGTCTCCAGTGTAGATGGAGTAGGCACTAAGCTCAAGATCGCTTCGCTCTTAGATAAGAATGATACTGTGGGCATTGATATCGTTAACCATTGTGTTAACGACATTCTCTGCTGTGGTGCCGAGCCACTTTTCTTCCTCGACTATATTGCTATGGGTAAACTTGTGCCTAAGCAAGTAGAAGCTATCACTACAGGCATAGCCCAAGCTTGCCGGGAAATTGGCTGCTCACTCATCGGTGGCGAAACTGCTGAGATGCCAGGCATCTACTCCCAGGGAAGCTACGACTTAGTTGGATTTATCGTTGGAGTGGTAGAAAGAAAAAATATCATTGACGGCAGTTCCGTAGTATCAGGCGACATTATTCTTGGCCTGCCATCGTCTGGTTTACACACTAATGGCTACTCGTTAGTGCGAAGAGTTTTTGGAATAAATGATAACCCTTCCTGCTTACACAGCTTTTATCCTGAGCTAGGAAAAACTCTGGGCGAGGAATTGCTCCAGGTCCACCGCTGCTATTATCACGAACTTAAACCAATCCTGTCCTTGATCAAAGGCTTAGCCCATATTACTGGCGGGGGGGTTATGGGGAATATGCCCCGCATTTTACCTCAGGGCCTTGCTGCCCTTTTTCATAAAGGCTCCTGGAATATACCCCCTATCTTCAAGCTTATTCAGAAGCGGGGAAATATTGAGGAGACAGAAATGTATCGCGTGTTCAACATGGGAATAGGCATGACCATTGTGTGTTCACCACAACAAGTAACTAAATTGACTGCTGCTTTACCTCAAGCCAAGGTTATTGGTGAGGTAGTCAAGGCAAAGGGTAAGGAAAGAGTAATAATGGGTTAAGGAAGTATCATGCGTGCTATTATAAGCGTTTCAGACAAGTCAGGTGTAGCTGATTTCGCTCAAGGTTTACAAGAGTTAGATATCGAGATTTTCAGCACTGGCGGCACTAAGAAATCACTGGAACGGTCTGGAATAAAAGTCCACAGCATCTCAAAGCTTACCGGATTTCCTGAAATCCTCAATGGTAGAGTAAAGACGCTTCACCCTGCGGTTCATGGCGGCATTCTGGCAAAACGTGACCTGCCTCAACATTTAGCTGAGCTAGCTCAGAACCACATTGAGACTATTGACATGGTGGTAGTAAATCTTTACCCCTTCATTGAGACGGTGACCCAAGGCAAAGTTTCCTTGGACGAAGCGTTAGAGAACATCGACATCGGTGGCCCAACTATGATCCGCTCAGCAGCCAAGAATTTCCCCTCAGTCCTGGTAATTGTCGACCCTGAGGATTACGACCCCATTCTGCAAAAGCTGCGCCGGGGCAATGTAGATTTAGCAGAAAGAAAAAAATTAGCCCATAAAGCTTTCCAGCATGTGGCTATCTATGATACTGCTATCGCTCAATACCTTAGCGAAGAAACTTTCCCGGAAGAAATGACTATAGCATTGAAGAAAGCTTATGGCCTTCGTTATGGTGAGAACCCTCACCAAGAAGCCGCCTTTTATCTAGAGCAAAATGTGAGGCAACCACAAGCTGGCTTAGCTTCACTGAAACAAATTAGCGGTTCCGAAATTTCCTTCAATAACCTGCTTGATTTTGATGCTGCCTTAAATATTCTGAGCAACTTTACTGCTCCCACTGTGGCCATAATGAAACACACCAATTCCTGTGGGCTTGCCAGCCATGCTAATTTAGCTGAGGCTTACCGAAGAGCCTTGGCTGGAGACCCAGTAGCTGCCTTTGGTGGTGTAGTTGCTAGTAACCAAGTTATAGATTTAGCCACTGCCCGAGAAATAGACCAAACTCATTATGATGCTATCATTGCTCCAGAATATGAAGAAGAAGCCCTAGAGCTATTAAGACGTAAAAAGAGCTTACGCCTTGTTAAAATACCCTCCCACTGTTATTCTCAGCCCTTCGCTCCTTGTCATTCTGAGCGTAGCGAAGAATCTCATCTTGATTTCCGCTATGTCCAGGGCGGCTTTCTAATTCAAACACCAGACCTTTTCACCGAGTCAGAGCTTCAACCTCGCACAGTTACTAATCGCCAACCTACAGAGCAAGAACTGTCAGACCTGCTTTTCGCCTGGAAAGCAGGCAAGGGTATAAAGTCCAATGCCATAGTTATTGCTAAAGACAAGACATTATTAGGTATGGGAGCAGGACAACCATCTCGTGTGGTAAGTGTTGAGCTGGCTTTAAAGAGAGCTGGCGAGCAAGCCAAGGGTAGTGTTCTCGCCTCAGACGCTTTCTTCCCTTTCGCCGATGGTCCTGAATTAGCCATTAGCCACGGAGTCACCGCCATTATCCAGCCCGGCGGCTCTGTAAGGGATAAAGAGGTAATCGATGTGGCCAATAAATATGATGTAGCTATGGTATTCACCGGTATCCGCCATTTCAGACACTGAATTTGAACGGAGTATCGATAATGGAACCGATGCTAGCGATAAACGAGAGGAGGCATCATCACCACAACCATCTCTGCCTTTCGCTAGCGCTTGGAAAGAAATCCTTGGACGTCTTATAATTAGCGGAAGGCTATGGCTAGGGTAGTACTTGTATCGGACATGTTACGTGGGTTTTTCGAGGAAGGTTATCCACTTTACTGTGGCATCGACGCCCAAAGTATCATCCCCAATGTCAAGAAACTGCTGGAGCGAGAGTTAGAGCAGAACTCGAAAATCTTCTATCTGTGTGACCACCATGCACCCGATGACCCAGAATTCAGAATGTTCCCGCCGCATTGTATTGAAGGTACCACTGAGGCTGAAATCATACCCGAACTTTCCCCGTATCCTGGTGAAATAATACCAAAAAGAACTTTTAGCAGTTTCTATAATACCTCTTTGGAAAAGAAACTAGAGGCACTCCAGCCCGAAACCATAGTCGTGTGTGGTGTATGCACCCATATTTGTGTTCTGCAGGCAGTAATTGATGCCAGAAACAGAGGCTATGAAGTTGAAATCCCTGTCGATTGTGTTGCTTCCTTCGACAATAGGGCTCATTTCTTCGCTCTGGATTATATGGAGAAGGTGCTTGGTGCCAAGCTAATCAGCCCTAAAGTCAACCTGCCTAAACCAAAGTTTGAAATCCCTGACTCATGGCTAAGCGGGGAGACAGCCGATGTTTACTTCCCCCGCACTGTGGAAATACTCAAAAAGGAAGGAATCAACCCCGTAGCTACTATGGAGGTTTTCCCCTCTAGAGCCGGCGTACTCTGTGGCATGGAGGAAGTTAAGGCTCTTTTAGCCAGAGTGCTTCCTGAAGATAATCGTGAGGTCTGGGCACTATCCGAAGGCGAATCTTTTGACAAAAAAGAAGTAGTCCTGCGGATAAAAGCCCCCTACCAAAGCTATGGAACTTATGAAACTACCTATCTGGGCATTCTTGCCCATTGCAGTGGCTGGGCCACTGCTGCTCGAGAATGCGTTAATGCTGCTCAAGGCATTCCTGTTATTAGTTTTGGCGCTCGTCATGTCCACCCTTCGGTAGTCGGCGTTATGGAGTACTCCGCTATTGTAGGGGGATGTGGTGGCTGTGCTAGTACCGTTGGTGCTAAGCTTGCTGGCATGAAACCCATCGGCACCGTACCTCATGCCCTCATCATTATTTTGGACAGCACTGCCAAAGCTACTCTCGCCTTTGATAAGCATATGCCTCCTGAGGTGCCACGCATTGCCTTAGTGGATACTTTTGAGGATGAGGTTAGAGAAAGTGTCGCGGTGGCTAAAGCAATGCAGGGAAGGTTACAAGGTGTAAGATTAGATACTCCCTCGGAAAGAGGTAGGGTCACTGCCGATTTAGTCAAAGAAGTGAGGGCTTGGCTAGACCTTGAGGGATTCAAAGAGGTGAAGATTGTCGCCAGTGGTGGGTTTAATCCAGAGCGCATCCGGCATTTTATCAGCCAAAGGGCACCGGTTGACATCTTCGCTGTTGGCAGCTATATCAGCGATGCCCAGCCCATTGATTTTACCGCAGACCTTCACGAGGTAGAAGGCAAGCCCATTGCCAAAAGGGGCAGAATGCCCGGCATCAC
>JAGMBH010000059.1 GCA_023129815.1 Dehalococcoidia bacterium | reverse complement strand
TTTGGTAGCGATGATGCTTTATTAGCTCTTTTCCAAGACGTAGATGACGCTCCTGACCATTCTTTTATTCGGTCCACAATAGAGAGAGACTCTTTGATTAGGAGCAAAGCTGAAGCGTTAGTTGATGTTTATCGCAAATTATCCTCTGGTGTGCCTCCTAGCCTCGATAGTGCCAAAACGTTGCTGAAGAATTTCCTATTCAATCCTCGGCGCTATAGCTTAGGCGAGGTTGGCCGCTACAAGCTTAATAAGAAGTTAGGGGTTAACGTCCCTAAGGATTATCTTGGCTTAAAACCTGAAGATATAGTGCAGATAGTACGCCACATTATTTTGATCAATAATGGCAAAGAGACTTCTGATGATATTGATCACTTAGGCAATCGGCGAGCACATACCGTAGGTTTTCTGACACAAAATCAATTTCGGATTGGGTTATTCCATTTAGAGAGAGCTATTAAAGAGCGGATGAGCATCCTTGGTCCTGAAGCAACTCCTTCTACTTTGATCAATATTCGTCCTATAGTAGCTACTATGAGGGATTTTTTTGGTCGGTCTCAATTATCACAGTTTATGGATCAAACTAATCCGTTAGCCGAACTGACTCACAAGCGTCGCCTTTCCGCTACCGGTCCTGGCGGTCTCTCTAGGCAGCGGGCTGGCTTTGAAGTTCGTGATGTGCATCATTCCCATTACGGAAGAATTTGCCCCATAGAGACGCCTGAGGGTCCTAATATCGGTTTAATCGGCTCTCTAGCTACTTACGCTTCAATTAATAAATATGGTTTTGTGGAAACTCCGTATCGCAGAGTTATCCACGAAGTTCCTAATGCTGTATCAGAGTTATTAGGGAGGACGATCCGAGAGGATATAGTGGATAATGAAGGCTGTCTTATAGCTAAATCTGGCATATTAGTTACAGAAGATGTGGCGCAAAAGTTAGTTTCGCTTTCTACGCAAACTATCAAAGTGGTTCCTTTCGTTTCCAGTCAGGTTACTTATCTAACCGCTGATGAGGAGGATCAATATGCCATTGCTCAGGCTAAGGTTCCTCTAAATGAGAGGAATGAGTTTGCGGAAGAAAAAATTGAGGTTAAGATGGGGAGCAAGTATTTTAAGGAATCGGCAGACAAAATAGTTTTCATGGACGTTTCCCCGAAGCAGATATTCAGTGTATCTGCCTCGCTTATTCCATTTCTGGAGCATGATGATGCTAATCGCGCTTTAATGGGCTCGAATATGCAGCGCCAGGCAGTACCGCTGCTACGCCCTCGGGCTCCCTTAGTGGCCACGGGGATGGAGAGGGAAGTAGCTAAATACAGCGGACAAGTGATATTTGCTCCCGAAGATGGTGTAGTGACTTCAGTAACCGGCTCGCAAATTGTAATTGAAGATGAGAGGGGCAAAAATCATGTTTACGAGCTAACTAAGTTCGTCAGAACTAATCAAGGAACGTGTATTAACCAATATCCCATAGTAAACAAGGGAGATAGGGTTAAAAAGGGTCAAGTCTTAGTAAACAGTACCGCAATCGATGATGGAGGACTTGCCTTGGGGCAGAATGTTACCTGTGCCTTTATGAGCTGGCGCGGATATAATTTTGAAGATGCCGTTATCATCAGTGAAAGGCTGGTTAAAGACGATACCTATACCTCTATCCACATTGAGAAGTATGAAATAGAGGCGCGAGATACAAAGCTTGGACCGGAGGAAATCACCAGGGATATACCCAATGTAAGTGAGGAAAGCCTGAGTGATCTTGATGAGCAGGGCATTATCCGTATTGGTGCTGAGGTAAGCGCTGGCAATATCTTGGTAGGGAAGATCACCCCCAAAGGTGAGACTGAGCTTTCAGCGGAGGAGAAATTACTACGAGCTATTTTTGGAGAGAAGGTGCGTGAGGTGAAGGATAGCTCTCTCAAGGTATCGCCCGGAGGGTGGGGGAGAGTGATTGATACAAGAGTCTTCTCCCGTGATAAGCATGATGAATTGTCGGCGGGAGTTAATAAGATTGTGCGAGTGTGGGTTGCCCAAAAACGCAAGATCTCAGTTGGTGATAAAGTGTCAGGCAGGCATGGCAATAAAGGGGTTATCTCCATCATAGTGCCTGAGGAAGACATGCCATTTCTGCCTGATGGCACACCTGTGGATATTATTCTTAATCCGCTGGGCGTTCCATCCCGTATGAATATTGGACAAGTCTTAGAGGCTCATTTGGGTTGGGCAGCCCATGTATTGGGTTTTAGAGCAATTAATCCAGTTTTTGATGGAGCTGATGCCGTAGCTATTGAGGATGCTTTAGCTAGGGCCTGGATAGCTTGGGAAGCCGGCGCTGTTAGCCTTAACTCAGAAAACTCAATAGCAGCTAATCAGGAGAAGATCAAGATATGGCTAGCCCAGCATGGTTTTACTGCTGAGGAAATAATGGATGAAAAATATCGAGGAAGGGCTAAAAGGGCTTCCCTTTGTTTGTGGCTTGAGCAATTGGGCATGAATGTGCGAGATCTAAGTGACGAGGATTTGGAGCAGATGGCAAAAAGATTTTATGAAGAGCGAAGGCTTTATCCACCTATCTTTGGCAAGATAGAGCTTCGTGATGGAAGGTCTGGTGAATCCTTTGACCAACCAATAACCATAGGCAATGTCTACATGATGAAGTTGCTACACCTTGTGGAAGATAAAGCGCATGCTCGCTCTACCGGTCCATATTCACTCATCACGCAGCAGCCTTTGGGTGGGAAAGCTCAATTTGGTGGTCAGCGCTTCGGTGAGATGGAGGTATGGGCCTTGGAAGGCTATGGTGCCGCACATATGCTTCAAGAAATGCTTACTGTAAAGTCGGATGATGTGATGGGTCGAGCCAAAACCTACGAGGCTATTATTAAAGGTGAAGATATCTATCAACTTGGTGTCCCGGAGTCGTGTAAAGTTTTGTTTATGGAACTACGTAGCTTGGGTTTTGCTGTTGAGCTACTCAATGAAGATGAGGAGAAAATAAATTTCTTCGCCGAGGTAAAGCCAAAATTTAAAGCTAGATTATAAGTATAGAGGTGACCCTCGCTAATCAATCCTTTATCTGGCGAGGGACGTGAGGTGATAAACAAAGATGGTTCAATTTGACGAGCTGAGTGGTATAGGAATAAGTCTTGCCTCACCGGATCAAATCAGGAGTTGGTCTCATGGTGAGGTGACTAAAGCGGAGACGATAAATTACCGTACTCTGAAGCCGGAAAGAGACGGTCTCTTTTGTGAGAGGATCTTCGGTCCTACCAAGGACTTCGAGTGTCATTGTGGCAAATACAAAAAAGTAAGATACAAAGGCGTTATTTGCGATAAGTGTGGAGTTGAGATAGCTCATTCCAGCGTACGCCGGGAGCGTATGGGGCATATCGAGTTAGCTGCCCCAGTGACTCATATTTGGTTTGTCAAATT
>JAGMBH010000058.1 GCA_023129815.1 Dehalococcoidia bacterium | reverse complement strand
CCCCTTTATCTGACGAGGGACGTGTGGTTTCTGGCAAACTGGCTAATGAGGATATATCTATCGATTTAAACCTTCGCCCCAAGCGCCTCAGTGGATTTGTAGGTCAAGAAAAAGTTAAGGAGAACTTGAAAATAGCTATTGCCGCTGCTCAGAAAAGGCAAGAGTCTCTAGATCATATCCTCCTCTATGGGCCTCCTGGTTTAGGAAAGACTACCCTTGCTTACATCATTGCTGCTGAGATGGGGGTCAATATTAAAGTTAGTTCAGGGCCGGCGATAGAACGCCCCGGAGATTTGGCAGCTATTCTAACTAACCTGCGCGAGGGCGATATTCTTTTCCTTGATGAGGTTCATCGGCTTAGTCGCATCGTAGAAGAGAAGCTCTATCCAGCAATGGAGGACTTCGTTTTTGATATCTTTCTGGGTAAAGGTCCAGCAGCCAGGAGTTTGCGCTTGAATTTACCCCATTTCACCTTAATTGGAGCCACCACTCGCTTCGCCTTATTGAGTCCCCCACTTCGCGACAGATTCGGAGCGATATATCACCTTGATTTCTATGATAAGTCGGCGATAGAGATGATTCTAAAGCGCTCTTCAGCCATTCTTAAGGTGCCAGTGGAGGGGGAGGGGCTTGTTCAAGTTGCTCGGCGTGCTAGAGGCACGCCACGGGTGGCTAATCGTCTCCTAAAGCGACTGCGGGATTATGCTCAGGTCATGGCGGATGGGGTGATTACTAGGGAAGTAGCTCTGGAGGGGCTTTCAAAACTCGAAATAGACTCTGTAGGCTTGGACGATGTGGATCGCAGGGTGCTCCATACAATAATTGATAAATTTGATGGTGGACCTGTAGGTCTAGATACCATCGCTGCCTCTATTAGTGAAGAGGCTGATACTATTATGGATGTTTACGAACCCTATCTTCTTCAGTTAGGCTTTTTGGAGCGTACACCCCGGGGTAGAGCAGCTACGAGGCTTGCTTACGAACACTTGGGTTTGCCTTATAAAAAGGTTTGTCAATCTCAAGTAGGTCTGTGGAACCACGAGCAAGCTCAGACTTCGTAGCTATGACCTGGCTTGCAGCCAGGCTGGGCTAGCGAGAGCGAATAAAGAGAAGAGCAATATCAGCCAACCCCAGAAACCAATATTTCCTCTGTTTACTAGAGTTACTGAAACCAGGATTACGCTTGGCGGAATTAACAAAGTAGCAGCTTTGCACCACCTCTGCCTTACACGAGCGTATGCAAAGGTTGCCACAGCCAAAACAAGGAAACTAATAACTATCCAGGGAATAGCTGGTTGCAATCGTGCTGACAGCATGTTGCTTGGCAAGGACTCATTTATACCTAGGGCTAATGACCAACTGAATACTACTGGAAGTGGGGCTAGCATTAACGACACATAAAGCCAATCGCGACTTGCAGTTTGTTTCATTATGTAGGCAAACGCAAATAGAGCTAAAGGAAAGTAAGCAAGTGTCGCTAACCAAACCCAGCCATGAGGCAAGTAAATTAATAGCATACCAGTAATTATTACTGGGAGTAGATAATATCCTAACCAGGGGAAAAACCACATTGGTTTGTTATGACACCAGCCATAAATTACTATACAAGTAACCGCTACTAATATGATTGATAAGCAGATGATGTTTTGCCAATAGTATGAAGCAAAAAAAAGCAAGGCAACCAGCAAATGAGGCAAGGCAGCGAAAAAAGCCTCTTGCCACGTACCCTGACTATGGACTTCGTAGATTTGCTGAGCGATTAATTGAGGGGAGCCGAAGGATTCTGTGGCGATGTTATTTGCCTCATCCTCACTAAGCCCGGTTTCCTTTAGCTCTTGGCTTTTATCCTCGAGGTGTGTCTGAAGTTCACGAGTCACACTCGCCTTAACTGCCGAATCGCACTTGAGGCAGGTTTTAATACTATCTAGGTAATCGCTTAATTTGTTTGCCATCGTGGCGCTAAGTTGTTGCTGGCTGTGTAACTAATCTAACCGCGGTAGAGAAATCTTGCCACACAGCCAGCCTTTTGGCTAAAACTTGCCTTCCCCTTTTAGTTATATGGTAATACCGTCTTTGCTGCCCATTAGGTAGCATTTGCCAATCGCCCTTAATAAGCTTCTCCTTCTCCATGCGGTGGAGTGCAGGATACAAAGTTCCCTCTTTGAATCGGAAATATCCGTTGCTCCTCTTCTCCAATTCCTTTATGATTTGATAACCGTATGTGGCTTGATTGTTGATTAAACAAAGAAGTAAGCAATCAGTATTCCCTTTGAGCAACTCACGTCCATAATCCATCATCTAGTACCCCCAGCTATATTCTGAATTTCTTCTTACTATAGTGGAGGATACTTCCACTGTCAATGGCAGCTATAATAGCTTCGCTTGCTAAAAGTGACCCCCAACCGCTAAAATGTTAACTAGTTTACTTTGGAGTAAGTAACCGTGCCATGAAAGATTATTATTCTATTCTTGGTATGCCTGAAGGGGCTAGCGAGGAGGAGATAAAGCATGCCTTCAGAAGGCTTGCTATGAAATACCACCCCGATAGAAACTTGGGAAACGAGGAATGGGCTGGAGAAAAATTCAAGGATATCAATGAAGCTTATGCCGTATTGGGTAATGAAGGGAAGAGACGGGAATATGATAGGATGAGACGGGCTGGTTTTGTTGGAGCTGGATATGGTCCTCAATACACCGGTGGGCGATATTATACTCAGGAGCAGGTGTTCAGGGATGCATTTACCAATCCATATTTGTTTCAGGAGTTCGTGAGGATGTTTCAAGGAGCAGGTTTGAGGTTCGACCAGGGATTTGTAGACAATATGTTCTTTGGCGGTAGAGGATTTACCTTTGTTTTCTCCGGCCAGCCAGATTGGAGAGGTCAGCAATATTCTTCTACACAATATAAACCGCCCCTCTTGTTGCGGCTAATAGGCAAGGTAATGAAATTTGCCCTTAAAAGAATGCTGGGTGTAGGGAGCTTTCCTTATCAAGGAACGGACTTATATCACGAGATTGCCCTTTCTCAGAACGAGGCCGCTGCTGGGGTGGAGAAGAAGATTAAATACCAAAGAGGCAAGGAAAAGAAAAAGCTTGTGGTCAAGGTGCCAGCAGGCGTTACAGACGGGGCAAAGATAAGGTTGAGAGGAATGGGATTGAAAGGAGGAAATCCTGGCGCCCTCTATATTACCGTCAGGATTAAGAATTAGCAGGTATGGGTGACTTTGAAGATTTTGTCGCTATAATCAGGAAAACACAAATTATGCAGGCTCTCCTTGAAAGCCTCGATGAGGAGCCGGCCAAGCTCTTAGGTGCTATTTGCCGGGAATATGAAACCACCAATAGAACTGTCCCTGACCACCATCTTCATTTGGCGGGATATTTTGGTGAGGCAATGCTGAGAGCATTGGTATCAGCAAATCTAGTTACTAAGGAGCCAGGAGATAGGTTTTCCCTTTATGGCTATAAGCCGACGGAAGCGGGGCTTAAGTACTATAAAGGCATGGTCGACGAAAAGAGAATTTAATGTATAAGCTCATCGATACCCATGCTCACCTAGACGAACTAGAAAACCTTGATTTGGTACTTGAAGAAGCTAAAGAAAAGGGCATTATCGCTATAGTGGCTGTGGGCTCGGACTATCAATCAAATGTGAAAATATTGGAAATTTCTCAACTATATTGCTCCTTCGTCTATCCGGCTTTAGGCTTGCATCCTTGGCAGCTAGCTAGTCTTGGGGCTTCTCAGTTCGATGACAATTTACAGTTTATTGAGCAGAATATCGCCACAGCGGTTGCTATCGGTGAAATAGGCTTGGACTATGATAAAAGGGTAGTGAAAGCTGCGTCAAAGGAATTACAGAAGGACGTTTTGAGGCATCTTCTAGATTTAGCTAAGAAATATGCCAAACCAGCGATAATCCATAGTAGATATGCCTGGAGGGATTCATTCCAATTAGTCCAAGATGCTGGAGTAGATAAGGCTGTTTTCCATTGGTTTACCGGTTTCTCCAGCGTTCTCAGGGATATAACTACCGCTGGCTATTTTGTTTCTGCTACGCCAGCCACCGAGTATCATGAGGAGCACAGAAGAGCAGTTAAGGAAACGCCTCTCAATAGGTTACTTTTGGAAACAGATTGCCCTGTTACCTATGGCAGAGAGGTAAAGTACAAATCTAAACCTGCTGATGTGGTGAGGAGTTTAAAAGCTGTAGCTCAGCTTAAAGAAGTTGACGAGGCTGCAATTGCTGAACTGATAACAAGAAATGCCATCAACCTCTTC
>JAGMBH010000057.1 GCA_023129815.1 Dehalococcoidia bacterium | reverse complement strand
AGGAGTTCTACACATAATTATCCCTATTTTGATTGTAGTCTGCGCATTGTTAGTAGCTATATTCAGGGACCTCATCGCTGCTGTAATAAGTTTAGCTGCTATGAGCCTGCTCTTGGCCCTAGAGTTTTACTTACTTCAAGCTCCCGATGTGGCTATTGCCGAGGCCGGGGTAGGAGCAGCTATCACCGTGGCGATTTATATCCTGGTCATAAGGGCAACAAGGCGTGAGTAGGAGGAACATGAGAAAAATTGCTATCGCAGTATCCTTGAGCATCTTTATCGGCTTCTTGATAGCAACAGCCTTCCTCATTCACCCCTTTGGCTATCCTCCATCTGAAATGGATGACTACATAATAGAAAATACCCAAAGTGAAACTGGAGCCAATAATGCCGTAACTGCCGTTATCTTTGATTACAGAGGCTTTGATACTTTAGGAGAGGCTACTATTTTGTTTACCGCAGTGACCGGCGTGGTAATGCTATTTAGAGCCAAGAAGAAAAGGGAGAAATAAAACCATGATGTCTAAAATTGTGCGTACCATGGCCAGCTTCTTAATCCTTTTTGTCCTTATCTATGGCTTATACATCATCATGCATGGGCACTCGACTCCCGGCGGTGGGTTTCAGGGAGGGGCTGTAGTTGCCTCAGGCGTAGCTTTGCTCATTGTCGCCTTTGGCTCCCACTCCATTCACAGAAGTCTGCTGGAGCGCCGTCTTTCTATTTTGATAAGCATTGGATTGCTGATATTTATCGGCTTAGCATTCGGGGGCATGGCCAAGACTTTCTTCTATAATTTCCTTGTTGGCTCCCCCATTTTCGGTCATATCCCTCCTTCTGGCCCTAACCCTGGGGAGATGTCGAGCGGAGGGGTAATTCCTATTATGGACATAGGTGTAGGCTTAAATGTCGCTGGTGGGTTGTCTGCCATCCTTCTGGTCATGGCTTTAGCCACCACCGTAATGGAGGTGGAAGAATGACACAAGGCATTCCTTTTAATGTTCCCTTTTTGGCAGTAGCGGCATTAATAGGCATCGCCTTTTATATCATTGTCTCCCAGAGAAATCTGATAAAGCTGGTAATGGGTCTCAGTATCCTGGCGTCTGGCGTTAACCTATTCTTGATCACTTTGGGGTATAGGGAAGGTGGGGTGGCTCCCATTTACACCCACGCTCCAGCAGGGATTATGGTGTTGCCTGTCCCTCAAGCTTTGACTCTCACCAGCATCGTTATTGCCGTAGCATGTTTGGCTTTGATGCTTTCCATGGTAGTGCATATTTATCGTCACACTGGAAGCACAGATTCAGAAAAATCTAGAATAATGAAAGGGTAAAATAAACTGGACACTCTAATAATTCACTCCCCCATCCTGATAATAGCCATTCCACTGTTAGCAGCGTTTTTAACTCCTCTAATAGGCAGAGCCAGTGGAAAGGCCAGAGACGTCTTGGTAGTAGCCAGCCTGGCATTTGTAGAATTCCTGGTCATAATTTTAGCCCGAGATATTTACCTCAACGGATTACACATCTATACCCTGGGAGCATCTTCCCCCGACCTTACCATCCCTGAAAATTATATCGTCCCGGTGCGCATAATCCTGGAAGTGGATAGCATGTCCATATTTATGGCCATAATATCGGCCACTGTTTCCTTAGCCGCAGCTATATATTCCCTCTCCTTTATGAAAGGGGAGACAGGCCAGAATAGGTTTTACACTCTCTTGCTACTTTTGGTAGCGGGTATGTTTGGCATGGTGCTTACCGGTGACTTGTTCAACCTGTTTGTCTTCCTGGAAATAGCTTCTATTGCTGGGGCAGCATTGACCGCTTTCAGAACCAAGTTCGCCGATACCGCAGAAGGCGGATTGAAATACATAGTTATCTCTACCGTTGCTGCCCTGATGGTTCTATTCGCTATAGGCATATTTTATGCCCAATACAACCTGATCAACATAGGTGCTCTGGCCCATGTAATGCAATATACCATGTTGGATAAGATAGCCCTAGTCTTGTTAGCCATAGCATTTATGATGAAGCTAGCAAGTGTGCCCCTGCACATGTGGTGCCCCGATACTTATAGTGTTGCCCCAGCCAGTATAACCATTATGCTTGTAGTGGCAAGCTACGCCTGCCTGTATGCCCTTTTCCGGACATGCTTTACCCTGTATGGAGTTAGTCCAGACATGGTTACGGTGGGGTGGATAGTGATAACCCTGGGGATGTTAACTATGTTCGTTGGAGTTACTATGGCTGTCTTCCAAACGGATATCAAGAGGTTGATGGCCTATCATTGTATTTCCCAGACAGGATATATGCTGCTTGGAATAGGAGTCGGTCTTGCTGTTTTAAATCGCCCAGAAGCCCTAAACACTTACGGAATAGCCGCTATGGATGGAGGGATTTTCCACATAATAAATAACGCCCTATACAAAGGACTCCTGTTCCTAACTGCAGGGGCTTTATTCTACCGCACGGGCACCAGAGACCTTAACAGAATGGGCGGCTTAGCCCATAAGATGAAATGGACTACTATATTCTATATCATCGGGGCCTTGTCCATCTCTGGCATTCCTCCTTTCAATGGATTTGCCTCAAAGTTATTAATTTACGAGTCTGTGTACCGTTTCAATCCCATCCTGGCTATAGTAGCCATGATAACATCGATCCTCACTCTGGCTTCCTTTACCAAAGCTTTCTACTCAGCATTTATGGGAGCAGAACTTCCCGAATACCAGGAGGTAAAAGAGGTGCCAAAATCTATGATAGCCGGCATGGCCATCCTGGCTGCAGGCATTATCTTCTTTAGCCTCTTCCCCGGGCTGGTCGTTGAACGGCTAGCTCACCCAGCTACTGAGGCACTGATAAATCAGGGAGCTTATATAAGTGGAATTATGGGAGGTGGAGGATAGATGTCAATTTCAGGACTCAGTTATTCTCCCTGGAGCCCAATCTTTTGGCTCCTTGCCTCTGTAGTTGTAATGATAATGGCCTACTTTTTTAGGAGGCGCGGACAGAAAAAATATAAGAAAGATACTGAACAAACAAAGATCTTCTTATGCGGTGAAGAGGTACCTGAGGCAAAGCAGCGACATATAAGAGCCCACAATGTATACTGGGGGTTTTTTGAGACTATGAAAGAATACTATGACGCGAATATAAAAGCGCATACGGGAATAATAAATGATTATATAATCTGGTTCCTAGTTCTTATAGCTATAAGCGCCATAATACTCTTTATCGTGGGGATAGTTTAAATAAGAATGTCATTGCGAGCGAAGCGAAGCAATCTCAACTGGAGTGCATATGAGCCTTAACGCAATAAAGAGAGCACTTTGGATCTACCATATCAATACTGGCTCGTGCAACGGATGTGATATTGAAATCCTTGCCGCACTCACCCCCAGGTATGACCTTGAACGTTTTGGCATGATGCTTGTTGGTTCACCACGCCACGCCGATGTATTACTGGTGACCGGTCCAGTAGCAAGACAGATGGCGCCGAGGCTCAAACGGGTATATGCGCAAACGCCCGATCCCAAGGTGGTCATAGTAGTTGGCAGCTGTGGCTTGGAGGGAGGCGTATTCTACGAATCCTATAATTTGGTGGGGCCGGTAGATCAACATATACCTGTGGACGTATATGTCCCCGGATGCCCCCCCAGACCCGAGGCTATTATAGAAGCTGTGGCTAAAGCTTGGGTAAAGCTTGAGAAAGCTGAGCAGCAGGTGGTATAGATGGAAATACTGAGTCCTGAAGAAATAGTTGAGAGCTTTAAGGCTGCCCTGGGTAGCAACTTTATTGATTCAAAGATTTATCAAAGAGAGATTGCAGTCAAAAGGAATCTTTTCCAAGCAATTTGGATATATGTAAAGCGCCAGGCCTTTCAGCCGGCAGTAGAACATATCTGTAAGCTACAGAAATATCCCCATTTGTCCATAATTTCATCCTCTGACCTCGGGGATAGCGTCGAGTTGATATATCATTTCACAATATATTATGGGCAGCACCTCAAAGAATTATCACTAGGACTATGCCTAAATCTACCAAAAAACGATCTTAAGATACCAACAATTACAGATATCATTCCCGGCGCACTGTTTGCCGAGCGTGAAACTCAAGAGATGATGGGAGTAGAGGTGGTCGGCATACCCGATAACAGAAGATTGTTCCTGCCAGAGGATTTCCCCGAAGGTGTCTACCCCTGGAGAAAAGACGAGAAGGGACCACATGACCTGCTCAGGGTCCTACCGGGGAGGGAGAAGAAATGAAGAATGAAGGGATGGAAACGACTTACACTATCCCTGTAGGCCCAATTCACCCGGCACTGAAGGAACCTATCCGACTCGATCTTAAGGTCGATGGTGAAGAGATTGTAGATGTAGATGTTATTGTGGGGCAAGTCCACCGCGGCATCGAATGGCTGGGCATGAATAGAAATAACCCTATCCAGAACATATACCTAGCGGAACGAGTATGTGGCATCTGTTCTGCCAGTCACCCATTCGCATATGTTATGGCTGTTGAGCAAGCCGCTGGAATCACTCCGCCAGAACGCGCTGACTATATCAGGGTAATCATCGCCGAAATAGAGCGAATACATTCACATCTACTATGGGCCGGAGTCGCCGCCCATGAGGTTGGCTTTGATTCGGTGTTTTATCTTGTCTGGCGCGTTAGAGAAAAGGTAATGGATTTAACCGAATACCTGACGGGAAACCGAAACTCCAAGGCTATGTATCAAATTGGTGGAGTCAGAAGAGATATTACTGAGGAGCAATTTCCTCAGATTAGAAAAACTCTGGATTATTACCAGACCATATTCAACCAGTTGAAAACCGTGTTCTTAGATGATAGGACGATAAGGATGCGGACAAAGAATGTGGGTATCCTGAAAACCGAAGATGCGCTGAAATTGCTTGTATGTGGGCCAACCGGTAGAGCAAGCGGGGTAACCAAGGATGTAAGACAAGACCAGGCTTATGGCGCATATGCTGATATGGATATCAAAGCCATCACTCCAGACGTGCTTACCGGAACTGTAGTAGGCGATATATATGACAGAATCGTTGTTCGCTTGCTGGAAGTCAAGCAATCCATTGAGATCATAGAGCGCTGCTTAGATGAAATACCACCTGGTGCCATACTGGCAGAGCCAAAGATGGCAAAAGTTTTAAATACACTGAAGAAAGCGGAAGGCGAAGGTGTCGGGCGACATGAAGCACCTAGAGGTGAATGCATACATTATGTTCGTTTGGAATCTGGCAGAGAAACACTGGCCATCTGGAGGATAAGAGCCCCCACATATGTGAATCTTATGGCGGTGCCGACAATGCTCAAGGGGGCTCAGCTTGCTGATGTGCCCATAGTCTTTGCCTCTATCGACCCCTGTATCTCATGCACCAACAGAGCTATCGTTGTGGACTTAAAAACGAAGATGAAAACTTTGCTTACTGATGAGGAGTTGCACCAGCTCTGTGTGGAAAAAACGAGGAGGTTGAGTAATGAGCTGGCTAGGTAATAGCTCCTTAACCATTGCAGCCATAATTGGCGGTTCAATAGTTCTGGCATTGCTCGGAGCCTTCTTCGGATTGTTATACCGCGGTATAGACCGCAAGTTAGCAGCTCATATGCAAGGTAGGATAGGTCCCCCGATAATTCAGCCCTTCCGCGATGTCCGAAAGCTGCTGGCAAAGGAGAGTATCATACCTGATGGTGGAGTCTCCTGGCTGTTCCAGGCTTGCCCCTTTATTGGCTTGGTGGCATCCATTTTATTGCTCACTTATATACCAGTATTTGGGCCGGGGGCGCTTTTAGAAGGCTATGGCGACTTGATATTAATACTATACCTGCTGATCATACCTTCCCTGGCACTGGTAATAGGCGGCTTTGCCTCAAGTTCACCATTTGCCACTGTGGGAGCACAGCGTGAAATGGTCATCATGATGAGCTACGAATTCCCTCTGGTGGTGGCCATAATTGCTATTGCCTGGCGTATCAGTTATGTCACTGATATTAATCCGTTTATATTTTCTACCCTGGCCCAATATCCTATATGGAACCAGGTAGGCCCGGTGGGAGTGGTAGGATCATTGATTTTGCTCTTTACTCTTTTAGTAGTTACGCCTGGAGAAGTAGCTAAGGTGCCATTCGACATAGCAGAAGCGGAAACCGAGATCGCTGGGGGATTATTAGTAGAGTATTCAGGTAGAAACCTGGCTTTGTTTTACCTCGCCGATACAATAAAGGCTTTTGCCGTGGTATCATTGGTAGTGGCTCTATTCTTTCCCTACAACCTCTCCCCGGTAATTGGAATCGGAGCAGCTGCCCCCGCAGTCATCGTGGATGCCTTGTTCTTTTTGCTTAAAGTCTTCCTGGTAATGTTCATTAGTGTAATATTAATACGCACCGCAATGGCGCGGTTTAAGATAAGCCAGGCAAGCTACATTTATATCATGGCCATGACGCTCATAGGCCTCGTTGGTCTAATATTGCTACAAGTAGATATGATAGTGTGAGGCGAAAGACATGGAAATAGTTAAGGTACTGCTAAAGCAACTCTTTCAAACTCCGGCGACAAATAAATTCCCGACAAAATATGCTCCCAAATCAACCATCCAATTTCTGGATAAAGTTAAAAGGGGTGAATTGAAGCTAACGCCACCAATAGCAGTGCCGCCTGGGTTTCGGGGGAAAATCTCATTCAACAGGGAAAAATGCACCGGGTGCCAGTTGTGCATTAAGGTCTGTCCCACTAAAGCCATAGAATTTATACCCGAAGAAAAAAAGGTGAAAATATTCGTTGCCAGATGCTGCTTCTGTGCTCAATGCAACGACATCTGCCCAGTAGACGCACTATCCATGACCGACGAGTTCATGCTCTCGAGCTATGATAAATATGCCGACGAGCTTGTGGTAACGAAATAGCTTACGCTACTCATATTTCGAGCGTCATTATTTCATTCAGCCGTTTTTCTATTATCAGCTTCGCCACACGATCCCCACTTCCTCGAATAATGCTCGACAATTCTGTGCCAAAATCCATTTTCTCGGGCTGAATCCCCACAAGTACTATATCCTTACAAAGGTCGCTTACATACAATATTAAGAAAGATAGTGCCATGCTGTGTGTTGAAAGATGCATAACTTCTATTTTCTCTGGCGGTATAATTCTATATGAACCTGGAGTTAATCCCATCTCAGCGGCATCCACCAATATAAGTCTATCAGGATTATGCTTTCTAATAATTGAGGTGTAATTCTCTGGGGTTGTACCGCAATTTAGGGCAATGACTTTCCTTCTCGCCCCTGTGAATCTGGCCTGTTCTGCCCCCCTTTTAACCTCTTCAAGATGTTTGTTGATTCTTTCTACAATATAAATACCAATTCCATCGTCGCCTTTTAATGTGTTCCCTATGCCCAAGACTACTTCTTTCATGCTAACTGTTTAACCACCCTTCTATCAGTCTGAGCCCTTCGCTCTTTGTCATTCTGAGCCCTTCACTCCTTGTCATTCTGAGCGTGTGAGCCGAAGCCCTGAACGAAGTGAAGGGGAAGAATCTAATCTCGCTCAGGGTAAACTCCGTGAAGAATCTCACGGCGCTCAGGACAGGCTCCGTGAGGGGTCTCTGAGATTCTTCAGTCGTTACACTCCCTCAGAACATCAAGCATTATACTGAGTGAAGCCCTCCATCTACAAGGAAAGCCTGAAAACTCTCTTTGACACTCGAAACTTGGCAATGCTACACTTTCCCTACCTGTGAAGAGAATTGGCATCCTATATCATCCTCGACTAGACAAAGCTCAAGATTTAGCTATTAAGATAAAAGAGCTAGTATCAGCTCATGAAGTATCCTCGTGGCAGTGCTCGGCTTGGGATGAAGATAAAGCTAAGCCTCAAGTGGCTGGCACAGATTTAATCCTCAGCATTGGCGGAGACGGCACTATCCTCCATGCCGCTCGCACCGTAGCCCCTATAGGAGTGCCCATTTTGGGGATAAATCTGGGCAGGCTGGGATTTATTACTGAGCTGAATGGCGACGAGGCATTATCAAATTTGCCTAATTTGCTTGAAGGTAACGGCTGGGTTGAGGAGCGAGCCATGCTTGAAGCCCAGATCGAAAACAAAAGCCTTCACGCTTTGAATGATGTGGTAGTGCGAAGTACTGCTGTTCGCTTGGTTAATATAAGGGTAGAAATTGACGGCGAAATGTTAGCTACCTATCGAGCTGACGGAATTATAATAGCTACAGCCACCGGAAGCACTGGCTACTCCCTAGCAGCTGGTGGACCGATTCTTCAGCCTCAATCTAAGGAAATCATCCTCCAACCAATATCCTGCCATCTCGGCTTGAGCCATGCCCTGGTCTTGCCGCCTCAAAGTATAGTCGATTTAGAGATTGCTAGCGGAGATAAGGCTATGCTCAGCCTTGACGGACAGGTTGATCTACCCCTACCCAGCGAGCAAAATGTGGCCGTAAAGCTCAGCCCCTATGTAACCCGCTTCTTGAGAATTCATCAACCAACTTATTTCTATAGCTCTTTATGGCAGAAACTGAGAGGGAGGGAGTAGCATGAACGTTGATAGAGCGAAGGTAAGCGATGCTACTGCAATGCACCAACTGATTAATCACTTCGCTGACAAGGGTGAGATGCTGCCTCGCGCTCTAAGCGAGATATATGAAAATATCAGAGATTACTTCGTCATCAGGGATGACGGGCAAGCGGTTGCTTGCATAGCCTTGCATGTCAACTGGCTTGATTTAGCCGAAATCAGGTCTTTAGCTGTTCATGAAAAGCGTCAAAAACAGGGGATTGGCTCTTTGCTTATCCAGGCCTGCCTCGATGAAGCTAAAAAACTAGGTATACCCACTGTGTTTTGTCTCACTTATAAACCGCCCCTCTTCGAGAAGCATGGCTTTCATCTGATTGATAAAACAGAATTGCCTCACAAGATATGGGCAGAATGCTATCGCTGTCCAAAATTTCCCAACTGTGATGAGGTAGCTCTTATCCGCCATGTCTAATGCTAGCTGTGAGCTAAATTTCCTCTCCCTTGACGGGAGAGGAGCAAGGCGAGGGTGATAAACAAGGCGAAGCAATCTCAAATGCCTGATGTAATTGCGAGCATAGCGAAGCAATCTCAATCCCAAAGGAGGAAATTATGCCACTTGAGAAAGAACTATCTACCCAGCAGGTTTATCACGGCAGCGCAGTAAATTTACGCCTGGACACTGTGGAGAGGCCCAGCGGCAAAAAAGCTACCCGGGAAGTCGTGGAGCATAGCGATTGCGTAGCTGTGATAGTCCTCGATGACCAGGACAACGTGCTGCTCGAACGCCAGTTTCGCTACCCAGTAGGCAAGTCCCTCCTGGAAATACCCGCTGGCGGCATCAACCCCGGTGAAGAACCCCTTGACTGCGTCCGCCGCGAATTGCAGGAAGAAATTGGTTATTTGCCCAAGAAAATAGAGAGACTGGGCGGTTTCTACTCCATTCCCGGCTACGGCACAGAATATCTATACTGCTACCTGGCTACCGACCTCGTGCCCAGTCGTTTAATAGCTGAAGATACCGAAAGTATCGAACTGGTGCGAGTCCCCCCAGATCAAATACCCCAACTTATCGCCTCAGGCGAAATCTGCGATGCCAAGAGCATCGCTGCCCTGCTCACCTTCCTCGTCACGCAGCAAGGCAAATAAGCCCGCCCTAGTAGCATTTTTAACCCCTTATTGTTGTAAATCCTCTCACAAGCAGGAAGAGCTTTTGCTTTCTCTTTCACCACTGCCTTAGCCTTACGTTTTTGACAATGAGCTGTTTAGTAGTTAAACTCAAAACGGAGGTTATAGAAATGGTAGATTGAGTAAGGCTTGGCCTCTATGTCAAGGATGAGCTACCCCGGCTAATGTGAACTAGCGATTACGTCCCAGTGAGTTGATAATGAGTGATAGCTTAAAAGCATTCAATGCCTACATTCGCACTATTGAGAAAGAGCTAGCGTTAGGTAACGCCACTGAGCATACCCACCGTTCAGCACTTAAAGCACTGCTTGAATCTTTGGCTGAAGGCATAGTGGCCACCAACGAGCCTCGGCGTATAGAGTGTGGTGCACCAGACTTTGTAGTTACCAGAGGTTCGACAACCATCGGCTATGTTGAAGCTAAAGACGTGGGTAAAAGCCTGGATGAGTCCGAACGCTCCGAGCAGTTCCGGCGCTATCGAGATCCGCTTACTAATCTCGTTCTAACCGATTATCTGGAATTCCGCTGGTATGTGGGCGGTGAACGACGTCTCTCTGCCTGCCTGGGCACGCCAACTAGAGATGGAAGGATAAGGCGTGACAAAGCAGGAATAGAGGCTGTTACCTGGCTCCTTGATGATTTCCTCTCACATCAGGCTGAGCCTGTAGGCACACCCAGGGAATTAGCCCAGCGTATGGCTCACCTGGCTCATATGATACGTGACCTCATAATCGCCGCTTTTGAAAAAGAGCCTGAAAGTGGTTCACTCCACGCTCAATTTGTAGCGTTCAGGGACAATCTCATACCTGACCTTTCTACTGAGCAGTTTGCTGATATGTATGCTCAGACTATCGCTTATGGGCTCTTTGCTGCCCGCTGTAACCAATCTACAGGAATAGGCTTCACTCGCCAGAATGCTGCCTACCTTTTGCCTAAGACCAATCCGTTTTTGAGAAAGCTCTTTAACCATATTGCTGGACCCGATTTGGACGACCGCATTGCCTGGTTGGTAAATGACCTGGCACAGCTACTTGCCCAGGCTGATATGGAGGCAGTCCTTAAAGACTTTGGTAAACGCACTGCCAAAGAAGACCCCATGGTGCATTTCTACGAAACTTTCCTCGCTGCCTATGACCCTAAGGTGCGGGAGATGCGTGGTGTTTACTACACCCCTGAGCCTGTGGTTTCCTATATCGTGTGTTCTGTTGACCACCTGCTCAAGACGCATTTCGGCAAGCCTCAGGGTTTAGCCGACCCCGGTGTTCTCGTCTTAGACCCAGCAGTAGGCACTGCCACTTTTCTTTATATGGTGATAAATGAAATTCATGATGCCTTGCTGAGTCAAGGGCAGGCAGGACTGTGGAATGACTATGTGGCCGAAAAGCTCCTACCCCGCATATTTGGTTTTGAGCTTCTGATGGCTCCTTATGCTATGGCTCACTTAAAGTTAGGGTTACTTCTAAAGGAGACCGGCTATCAATTTGAAAAGGAGCAGCGGCTAGGGATTTATCTCACCAATACTCTGGAGGAGGCTGTTAAGCACTCGGAGGCTCTATTTGCTAATTGGATAACTGAGGAAGCTAACGCCGCCGCTGAAATTAAGAAGGACAAGCCCATCATGGTGGTGCTGGGAAATCCACCGTATTCGGGCTACTCAGCAAACAAAGGCACGTGGGCGAGACAACTACTGGAGACATACAAGACTGTTGACGGTAGTCCTCTTGATGAGAAGAATCCCAAATGGCTTCAGGATGACTATGTTAAGTTTATCCGTTTTGGGCAGTGGCGTATTGAGAAGACGGAGCAAGGAATTTTAGGCTTTATCACCAATCATGCTTATCTGGACAACCCCACCTTCAGAGGCATGCGCCAGTCTCTGATGAACACCTTTACCAATATTTATATCCTCAATCTTCATGGCAATGTCAAAAAGCGAGAGGTTGCCCCTGACGGCGGTAAGGACGAAAATGTATTTGACATCCAGCAGGGTGTAGCTATTGGATTATTTATTAAAGAGCCAGAAAAGGCCAGCCCAGCCAAAGTTCGCCATGCCGACCTTTGGGGTTTGCGTGAGGGGAAATATCACATCTTGTTTGAAACAGACATTACCACCACAGAATGGACTGAGCTTGAGCCTCATAGTCCATTCTATTTCTTTCTGCCACGGGATGAGGAATTACTGAGCGAGTATGAAAAGGGATGGAAAGTTACTGATATTTTCCCCGTTAATAGCGTAGGTATTGTTACCGCTAGAGACAACCTGACTATCTGCTGGTCTAATAAAGGGATGGAGGATACTATCCATGATTTTGCCTCCCTTCCTCCAAAGGAGGCACAGGAGAAATATAAGCTTGGCAACGATGTGCGTGATTGGAAAGTAGCCCTGGCGCAAAAAGACCTCCAAGATACAGAACTGCGCCACGAGCTGATAGTCCCCATCTTATATCGCCCCTTCGATGTTCGTTACACCTATTATACTGGTCACTCAAGGGGTTTTCACTGCATGCCTCGCCCCGAGGTCATGCGCCACATGCTCGCAGGAGAGAATGTGGCACTTTTGTGCAAACGCCAATCTAGGCTCATCCCGTTTTCCTATATCTTCGCTTCTTCCCAAATCACCGAAAGCTGTGTCTTCGAGAGTGCTTATGCCAATAATTCTGTGCTTCCCCTCTACCTCTATCCCTCTAAGCCGGAGATTGCCAGTGGCCTTTATCAGCCAGGGGAGCGCCGCCCAAATCTGAACCCTGAGTTCATCAAAGCTTTCTCAGACAAGCTGGGGCTGAAGTTTGTCAGTGACGTTAAGGGTGACCCAGGAGAGACCTTTTGTCCTGAGGATGTCTTTAATTATACCTATGCTGTCTTTCATTCGCCTGCTTACCGCAGTCGCTATGCTGAGTTCTTAAAGACAGACTTCCCCAGATTGCCAACTACCTCAGACAGAGAACTCTTCAGTGCACTTGTAGCCAAAGGCTCAGAGCTTGTGTCCCTCCATCTCATGGAATCTCCGAAGCTCAATAATCTCATCACCAAATATCCCATCGTAGGCCCCAATCAGGTGGAGACGGTTAGGTATGACGAAGCTAACGAACGGGTCTACATCAACAAGAGCCAATATTTTGAAGGTGTGTCCCCAGAGGTATGGAACTTCCACATCGGCGGCTATCAAGTCTGCCAGAAGTGGCTCAAAGACAGAAAAGGCAGAACTCTGACCTTCGACGACTTGCTCCACTATCAGAAAATTATCGTAATCCTCAAAGAAACCATCCGGCTAATGCAAGAAATAGACAACTTGATTCCCGGTTGGCCGATTGAGTGAGGAGATAAGCTGTGAGAAAGGAAGTCTATAACCTAGAGTTTCCCTCTTGGTGTCCAGCGATGACTATCTTTGGATATCAGTTTACCAGAGTAGATGACTATCGAGATAGAGTTGCCAGCTTGCAGCACTTGATCACGTGCTACTCGGAGTTCGAGATTCATGCCAATACAGGAAAACACGCCGTAACTGCGTATGTCGACCTTCCCAAAAGCGAAGCAAAATCAGTACTCAAATGGCCCGGCAGTGGCAATACCGCCCTAAGCGATATCCTACTACTCCTCTCCACTTTTACTGGTCGTGACGTCTTTATAGTTGACAATACAAGCGATAACCGCAGTGATAGCATCCTAATAGCAGATCCCAGGATCTACCAATGGGGAGGAGTACTCAGAACTTCTATCCCTTACAAAAAGCATCCAGTAGACCCCGATCCTTATGGTTATGATATTGGCTTTGAGGAAGGCCTCAATCAAACATATGTATTGATCAGAAGTGAAGAGTGGCAGTGTAAATACCAGGGAGGATATTTTTTGTTTCTAGCACGGCAAGCTTTTCGCCGCCAGCCACTAGAAGCCGCCTTCATTCAATGCTGGACAATATGGGAGCACTTATTTGCGGTTCTTAACCGTAGCTGGCTTTCAAGTGAACAGATAGAACGACTGAGTTCGTTCGAAAAGATAGCTTTTCTCTTGGTAGAGTATGCACTGAGGGGCGAAGTAGATAATCCCACAAGAAAACGAGTTAAGTCATTGGCAAAAATGAGAAACAGGCTTATCCACTTCGGGCGCTTTCCTGAGCGTGGTTCAGCCTATGATGATGCAGTTCTATTCATACGCCTGACCGAGTTTGTCATAGCCAAGACACTCGGTCTGTCACCTTCTAATGTATTCAATACAATGGAAAAATTGGAGAATTTCTTAAAGCGTGAGCTCAATAAACCAACAGGAGGTAGGGTATGAAAGTAAAATGTCCTAAATGCGGATTTGAGGATGAAGGGAATTTCTGTAGTCGGTGCGGAGCACCTCTGCCTAAACCTCCCATTGCAAAAGAGGAAGCCCTCGTTCCTGAAACTTCCTGGACTGCGAAATGCCCGGTATGCAAATCAGAACAACTCAAGCTAGCGACACGGAAGAAATTCCTCGGATTGCAAACTGTCCTGAGTTACAAGTGCCCCAATTGTGGTGCTGTTTTCATTCTGGATGGTGATAGATATAAGCTAACCACAGTTAAGGATAAGTCGAATCTCGTATGGCAGAACTATGGAAACAAAAGCTTAACTGAGCGGGAATGGAAAACCATCGCCTCTGGCGGTTTGTCCGATGACAGGCAGCATGAAGCTGATATGGAGCAGTTGATGACTACTCTAAAAGAGGGCGAGATTTCTATAAAGATGATATATGACAATTCGCCGGTGCTCCTTAAGCGGAAAGAGGAGCTCCAGGTTGTTTTGCCCAATATGGCCTTGTGGGAGCCGCGTTCCGTGAGGCAAAGCGTTGGCGGTTATGGTGGACCGAGCTTTAGGATAGCTAAAGGAGTATATTGGAGGCTTGGTGCTTTCAAAGCTCAAAGTGAATCCCATGAAGAACTGAGAACTATAGACCAGGGCAGGTTTACTCTTACCAATAAGAGGTTGATATTCTCAGGAGTGAAGCGCACTGTGGACATTAACTTGAATAAGGTTGTCTCCATCGAGCCGTATAGTGATGGTATAGCTGTGAGGACAAGCGGCAGGCAAAAGACGCAGTATTTTGTTGGCATAGACCCGGAGCAAATCACGGCCACGATTACCGCTAATGATCGAATGTATCAGGAGCCTTTCGACGGACTAATGCTAAAATGCCTGATCGAGGGCTTGGTGAAACAACAGGAATAATTCTGCTATCTATCCTGTTCCCATATTAGCCACATGGACTAATTGAAGAGGGCAGATAGCTATGAGCATTGAAAATTTATCTATTGCTTTGCTTTAGCTTTTCTATAACAGCATCAGCT
>JAGMBH010000056.1 GCA_023129815.1 Dehalococcoidia bacterium | reverse complement strand
TAAATTCAGAGGTTAGCAAGCAACTCTGAAACTACATCGCTAACTTCTTTACCACCAGCTTTACCCTTAAGCTTTGGCATAAGCTGAGACATAACTTTACCCTTGTCACTTATCCCTTTAGCTCCAATTGCGCCAATTGCTTGCTGTGCCACAGTTACAATCGCCTCACGGCTCATCTGCTTGGGAAGATATCCCATAAGGATGGATAATTCTGCTTCTTCCTGAGCTACAAGATCGCTGCGATTCCCTCGTTTGAAAGCTTCAATGCTTTCCCGATGTCGCTTTACTTCCTTACCAATAACATCAAGAATTTCATTATCATCAAGGGGGGTCCGTTGAGCAATTTCAGCCTTCTTTATTTCGGATAAAAGCAACCTCAATATAGAAACCCGGGCTCCATCATGTTGCTTTAGCGCTTCTTTGAGGTCTTCCCTTATCTTTTTCTCGCACTTCACCTTGGCTACTTAGAACTTTTTTGCCTCTTTATCGCTTCTTTTCTCTTGCGCTCCTCGCTGGGTTTCTCATAAAACCTGCGATGGCGAAACTCAGCTAAAATATTGTCGTGCTGCACTTGCCTGTTAAACCTACGCAGCAAACTTTCAAAACTCTCACCTGAACCAAGTCTTACATCAGCCATATTACAGCATATCCGTCTTCATACAAAACACTATATTTTATCCATCACAGCCTAACTATGTCAAGCATTCTTAGGCGAGATTGTTTTAGTAACCTCGTTTTTTGTCATTCTGAGCTCTATGGGCGAGGAATCTCTTAATAGACTCTTCGCGGAGCTTGTCCTGAGGGAGATTCTTCGGTCGCTGACCCTTTCGCTATGCTCAGGGCTTCGGCTCTTCCTCAGAATGACAAGAAGCGAAGGACTCAGAGTGACAATTTGCTGTTAATAAACACTCCCTCTAAGCGATATAACGATTTACGAGGAGGGAGGCAGCAATGACAAGCAAGAGTGATGATATAATGATATCAGTTATAATGGATTTTGAATCAACCTGAAATGAGATAACTAATGAACCTTGCTTTACAAATTGAACACTATCTGCCTCAACAACTCCTAGAGTTGGTTAGAAATATTAGCTTGGAGGCTGAGCGACTGGGGCAAAAGATATATCTTGTTGGCGGTGTAGTACGAGACTTGCTTCTAGGTTATCCTAATTTCGACCTAGATTTGGTAATCGAAGGTGATGCCGTAAAGTTAGCACGGCGGATAGCTGAAATTAGTGACACAAAGTTGATTATACATCCTCGCTTTGGCACTGCTAAGCTTAGCTACAGCAATTTCACTTTAGACATGGCTACTGCGCGAGGTGAAACTTATGCCAGGCCAGGCGCATTACCAACAGTTACCCCAGGTTCCCTCAACGGCGATCTCTTTCGCCGGGATTTCTCCATTAATGCCATGGCTATATCCCTCAACCAAAACAATTACGGAGAATTGATCGACCCCTATCAGGGTAAAAACGATCTAGAGCACCATCTTATCCGCATTCTGCACCCAAGGAGTTTCAGCGACGATGCCACTAGGATTTTACGAGCTATCCGCTACGAGCAACGACTGGAATTTGAGCTCGAACCACAAACTGCACAGTTACTTAAACGGGATATTCCTATGCTAAATGCCATAAGCGGTGACCGCATAAGACACGAACTGGAGCTAATACTCAGGGAGAGATATCCCGAATATGCCATTAAACGACTTGGCGAGCTAGGAGTGCTGCAGAGGATAAATCCGTCTCTCAACTATGATGGCTGGATTGCCAAGAAATTTGATAAAGCACGATCACTTAATAAACCTAGCCAACTACCCTCACTTTATCTATGTCTTCTTGTTTACCCTCTTGATGAAAGGGGAAATGAGCAGTTCATCCACCGTCTTAATATACCCAAAAAATTAGCCTGCGCATTGCGTGATACACTTCGCTTAAAGAGTCAACTTCACCTCCTAGACAAATCTTCCCTGAAATATAGTGAAATTTATTACTTACTTCATGAGTATGACCTATTAGCTATCCAAACCAACGCCATAGCTTCAGAATCTTCAGTTATGTGTTCCAATCTCGAGCTGTTTTTAACTAAATTGAGGTACGTAAAGACTTCCCTCAACGGAGAGGAGCTAAAAAGGCTAGGTATTTCCGCCGGTCCAGAGTTAGGGAAAATCCTCCAAATACTACATAAGGCGAAATTGGATGGAGAGGTCAAGACTAAGGCTGAGGAAGAAAAACTAGCCCTATTACTGAAACCATGAGGGCAAGAGGCGGAAGATTCTCTGACCAAAGTAACAAAACAAAATATACTTAGGGAATCTTCCCCCCAGCAAGGTAATAAGAACCTCCACAATGGTATTTTTGACGCTCCGATGTTAATCCCACCCTGTCAAAGGGTAAAACATACTGAAACTGAAGAGGAAGAAGGAACATAGCGTGTTATTCCTCCTAAGGTATCAGCTACACTGGCTATAAGAGCTATCAGTATAGGACCCCAAACTGATGTCATTGCCCTACAGGCTCCTGCTTGGGAAAGGAAGATGCTACATAGCATTCTAGCCCTTGCTTTCTCAGGCGTAAACATAGCTCATTAGCTTTCCCCTCCTCAGAGACAAAAGTAAAAAGGCACGGCCCAGAGCCAGCTAGATAAACACTTGCGGCTCCAGCTTCCTCAAAGCTCTTCTTATATTTGGCTAAGTTGGGCAGAAAATCAAAAGCCACTTTTTCAAAAACATTGAACATAAGAATTGGGGCAAGCTTTTTTCCCTGCCTTAAAGATGGCAAAGCAGCCTGAACAAGTTGCCCCTCAGTGAAGTGGCTAGCATCCAATCTACTATAGAGTTGCTTTGCTTTGTCCTGAATTTTAGCTAATGGTGGCACTAGTAAAACAAACCAAGTTGAAGCTAAGGATGGCAAGGGGGTTACTTTTTCTCCCTTCCCTTCCACTAATGCTGTGCCGCCATAAATAAAGAAGGGAACATCTGAACCCAGCTTAGCGGCTAAATAAACTAACTCAGAAACTGGTAGCTTTAGCTCCCAAAGCTTATTGAGGGCCAAAAGGGTGCTAGCGGCATCGCTGCTGCCCCCACCTAATCCCACTCCCCAGGGTATATTCTTGCCAAGCTCAATTCGCACCCCTTTATTATATTTTGTAGCTTTCTTAAGAAGCGTGGCAGCCTCCGTTACCAAATTATTGCGCTCCAAGCTT
>JAGMBH010000055.1 GCA_023129815.1 Dehalococcoidia bacterium | reverse complement strand
CGGGCTTTGAGCAGAAGCGAATTTATGTGTGGTTTGAGGCAGTTATTGGTTATTTGTCAGCCAGTAAAGAGTGGGCAAAGCTGCATGGCGATGACGCAGCTTGGCAGCCTTTTTGGACAGGAGAATCCAAGAGTTTTTATTTCATCGGCAAGGACAACATTTTTTTCCATACCTTAATTTGGCCAGCGATGCTGATAGGCTATGGCGGATTAAATGTCCCCTACAATGTTCCCGCCAATGAATTTTTAACTATTGAAGGCAAGAAGCTTTCCACCAGCCGGAATTGGGCAATCTGGCTACCTGATTATCTGGAGAAATATGATCCAGATCCTCTACGCTACATTTTATCCATAAATATGCCTGAGGCCAGGGATAGCGATTTTTCTTGGGATAGATTTGTTCGCCGCAATAACGATGAGTTGGTAGCTACTTATGGTAACCTAGCGCATCGTATCCTTACTTTTACTTATCGCAATTTCAATGGAATGGTGCCCCCGCCAGGCGAACTTGATGAGCAAAGCCAGAGGTTGCTTCACAAGGCTGAGACTACTCTAAGCGATGTTGATAGAGCGCTTTATCGCTGTAGTTTCAGAGAAGCAATTAGACAGATTATGTTCTTGGCTCAGGAAGCTAATCGGTATCTTGATGACCAGGCCCCCTGGAAGACGATTAAAAAATCCCCAGAAACCTCGGCCAAGTCTGCCTACACTGTCTTGTCCGTATTATCAGTTTTAAAGACTGTTTTCTACCCCTTTCTTCCCTTTAGCTCTGAGAAGCTCCATACCTTTCTTGGCTTTGTGGGGAGCGTCAGTGAGGCAGGTTGGAAGCTTCAATCGCCAGTGCCGGGGCAGAAACTTCGCCAGCCCCAGCCACTATTTGTTAAGCTGGATGACAGTGTTATTGCTCGAGAGACCAGCCAAGTTGGCGCTGCGTCGCATTGGTAGCACCCTTCTGTTCCCCTGAGCCGAAGCTCTGACTCTGAACAAAGTGAAGAGGAAGAGGCTCAGAGATTCTTCGCCTGCGGCTCAGAATGGCAATAGGATAATGAGAGAAAGCAGTCTACGTGCACCTATTTAAGGTGTTTCATTTAGCTGGAGGCTGTTTGTGGTGTTAATCCTTCAAAGAGCTTATTGAGCGCTGGTTCCTCCAGAGTTTCGTGAGCGATGAGTTCCTCAGCGATTTGCTTTAGTTTGGCTTTGTTTTTGGTCAGTATTTTCTTGGCAGTATCATAAGCACGCTGAATAATATCGTGTACCTCTTCATCTATCTTTTGAGCTGTCTTATCGCTGTAATCTCTTTGCTCGCTAATCTCGCGACCTAAGAAAACAAGTTCCTGTCTTTGCCCGAAAGTTCGCGGTCCCAATTTATCGCTCATCCCGTATTCAGTAACCATCCTCCGGGCTAATTTAGTTGCCTCGGCTAAGTCATTTTGTGCCCCGGTAGTTATTTCCCCAAAGCTGATTTCCTCGGCAACCCGTCCACCTAAGCTTACTGCTAATCTGTCATCAAATTGAGAGCGGCTCCATAAATAGTGGTCCTCGGTTGGTAAGAAGCGCGTCCAGCCTCCCATTACTCCTCGAGCAATGATGGAAACTTTGTGCACCGGGTCGGCATTGGGCAACATCCTGGCTGTCAGAGCATGTCCACTTTCATGATAGGCGATTATTTCCTTTTCTTTCTGGATGATTACCCGGCTTTTTTTCTCAGGCCCAGCGATAACTCGATCGGCAGCATCCTCTAGCTCCTTTAAGCTAATATCTTTGCGGTTGCGTCTAGCAGCCAGGATAGCTGCTTCGTTAATTAGGCTGGCTAGGTCAGCGCCGCTAAAACCAGGTGTTCCCTTAGCTACTGTTTCCAGGGTGACTTCTTTGGCCAGGGACATGCCTTTGGCATGTACTTCTAAAATAGCTTTGCGGCCATTGATATCAGGTAAATCGACGACGATATGACGATCAAAGCGGCCAGGGCGTAGTAAGGCTGGATCAAGAATATCGGGGCGATTGGTGGCAGCCAGGACAATAATGTTAGTATTGGTGTCAAAGCCATCCATCTCAGATAGGATTTGATTTAGAGTTTGCTCTCTTTCATCATGTCCTCCACCTAAGCCAGCGCCACGGTGTCGGCCTACGGCATCAATTTCATCCATAAAAACTATGCATGGTGAGTTACGTTTGGCTTGCTCAAAAAGGTCCCTGACTCTAGCAGCGCCAACGCCGACAAACATCTCCACAAATTCACTGCCGCTGATGGAGTAAAAAGGCACGTTGGCCTCCCCAGCTATAGCTTTAGCCAGCAAGGTTTTGCCTGTCCCTGGCGGTCCTACTAGGAGCACACCTCGAGGGATGCGAGCCCCCAATGTGCGGAATTTCTGGGGTGATTTGAGAAAATCCACCACCTCTTGAACCTCTTCTTTGGCCTCCTCAGTTCCAGCGACATCGGCAAAAGTTACCGTAGGTTTATTGCCGGAACTTAGTCGGGCGCGGCTTTTACCAAAATTGAAGGCTTGCGTGCCGGCTCCACGGGCTGAGCGGAATAAAAAATAGAATAACGCCCCAATCAACATAATTGGTAAGAGGATTTGCAGGGCTATCATTCCCCAATCAATGCCGCTAGCTTTAACATCGAGGCTTATCCCACCTTCGCCGACGTTAACTCCGTTATCGCTAAGGATAGCCACAAGGTCATTGGTAGTGCCATAATAGTCGGCAGTATATCTTTCCTCTTCACCATACGAACCAGTAAGGGTGTTTTCCTTCTGCAAGATATGGTCAATTTCCCCTTGTTTAATGTAGGTGATGAATTCGGTAATTCCTACCTCTTGAGGTTTACCACTGCTTGGTAAAAAAACAAATATAGTGGCTACTATCACTGCTAGAAGTAGTAAGTAGACAAGGCTATTGGGCCACGATTTCGGTTTCATAGTTTAGCTCACGTTTATTATAACACAAACACTATAAATGAAAAAAATTGCTGGAAGTAGCGAAGCATCACATAAAGGAATTGTAAGTCTCCTGTAAAAGGAGGGCATCTTCCTCTAGGTTGGGACTTTCACTGATAACCAATCCTTTAACCTTATAATCTTTCAGGGCTTTAACTAGGTCAACATAATTGAAGTCGGATTCTTTCATATTTAAGTGTTTAATTTCGCCCCTTTCCCCATAGGCTATTCCTGCGGCATGTATGTGCATATTATCCAAGGTTGCTCTTCCCAGTTTGTTTTCTATTTGTTCCAAGGTAGCAGTAAATTCAGGGTAGGAATTGAATTTCCCTGTTCGAGCATGCCAATGAGCGAAATCAACACAAGGGGTTATTCCCTCAATTTCTTTGCTTAGCTTTATCAGTTCGTCTAGGGTACCGAATTGGCTAACTTTCCCGGTGGTCTCCGGTCTAATCCAAATTCTATTGCCTTCTGTTCTTAGCTTGCTTGTTACCTCCTGTAGTTGTTTCTTTACCATGTCATAAACTCTATTTGGTGGGTCAGTTAGATAATAGGCGGCATGGAAAACCACACTTCTAGCACCGCATAGGGAGGCAATTCGAGCAGTGTGAAGCAACCTTTCTTGACTAGCTCTTATCTTCTCTAACTCTTGAGCATTGAAGTTTATGAAGTAAGGAGCGTGGGCGCTGAGTGCCACTCCCTTTTCTCTGGCTAGTTGCCCTATAGCTAGAGCACTCCTTTCGCTCATCTTCACCCCTCGGACGAATTCCAGCTCCATACATCCTAAACCTAGCTCAGCAACGCGTTGGATGCCACTTTCTGTGGAGCGTTCCTTGGCACTCAAAGGAACTCCTGCTGGACCAAAGAGTAAATCTGCCATTTACAGCTATAATTTAACTAATAGGCGGGTTTTAGTCAAAATTCCGCAGTTTTTGTGCCAAGAGTTCATTACCAAGGTAGTGGTTTATTGGAGCCAGCGTTCTTTTTTCTTGCCTTATAAAACCTAAGGCTTCTGCCTCAGCCTGCTTAGTCAGTCTTGAGTGGAGAGGCACAAGTTCTGCACCCACAGTTAAGGAACATTCACACTCAGGGCATCGCCAGCGATGAGGCACAATCTTAGCTATAAATCTTCCTGCCTCATATCCTCTAAGCCCTGGCTCTCAGCCATTCGTGGTAAGACCCTCCTCCCTTTTTCAGGCTGTTTAATTTTGATTCCCCGTTCAATTTCAGCCATCTCGGAGGTGTTTCACCCCCAAATTTTGTAGTTGCCTGATTTATCAGGCACAGTCTTCACCCCCATAAAGATTCTCGTAGTTGCCTGATTTATCAGGCCCAGTTGCCCTGTGTAGTAGCGAAGATTACTACACAGGGCAACTACATTTTTAAACAGCCCCTTTTTGTCTCTGTAGTTCTTACCACCTTACCATTTTCCACAAAATTCAGTATAGAGCCAATAGAGCCTAGAATTTACTGCTATCAGGGTATATAATTGTAAAAATTGACGCAAAAGGAGGTATAAGGTGTCTTCAAAAGAGGTTGTGCTGGGAATACCAAAAGAGATAATGGAGGGTGAAAAAAGAGTAGCAGCAATCCCTTCCACTTGTAAAAAGTATGTAGAAATGGGAATCAAGGTGCTGGTAGAAAAATCGGCTGGAGAAGGTGCCCTTTTTGGGAATGAGGAATACAGGATAGCCGGGGCTGAAATCATAGATGATGTGGAAGCCCTTTATGATAGAGCCAACGTAATTTTAAAGGTTAAAGAGCCCTTATATAATCACCAAAAAAATAAGCACGAAATTGATATGATGAAGGAAAACACCGTCCTTATTTCTTTTCTCCATCCTGCTTCTCCTACCAATCACGAGATGGTCAAAAAGATTAGGGATAGAAAAATAATTTCTTTCACCATGGATAGCATTCCCAGAATAACTCGAGCTCAGAAGATGGATGCTTTAACCTCAATGAGCACAGTTGCCGGATATAAGTCAGCTATAATGGCGGCTAATTGTTTTCCTAAGTTTATTCCTATGACCATGACTGCCATTGGTATGATAGAACCAGCCAAATTTTTGATAATCGGTACGGGTATAGTAGGACTTCAGGCTATAGCTACGGCTAAAAGATTAGGAGGGGTTGTTTCTGCTGTAGATATTCGACCTGATGCCCGGGAGCAAGCAGCTAGTCTTGGGGCGAAAGTTGTCGGATTTGATGTTCCTCCAGATTTAGCCATAGGGGAAGGAGGATACGCTAAAGCTTTGCCTGAGGAGTGGCTAGAAAGAGAGAAAGAGGCTCTAGCACCCCTGGTTAAGGAATCTGACATAGTGATAAGCGCTGCCTTGGTTCCTGGTGAAAGAGCTCCAATTTTCATTACTAGAGAAATGATAGCAGGAATGAAAAAGGGTTCCATTATCTGTGATGTGGCTATAGATCAAGGGGGGAATTGCAATCTCACTCAACACGGAAAGCAGATATGGGAACACGATGTCCTCATAAGTGGGATAGCAAACATACCTGGTAGGATGCCTAGGGATTCTACCAGGCTTTATGCTACCAATATTTCTAACTTTCTTGATTCTCTGATTAAAGCTAAGGAACTCAAGATAGACCAAGAAGATGAGATTGTTAAAAAAGCTTTGGTTACCATTGATGGAAAAATAGTTCACCAGGGCACTTTAAAGGCTATGGCGGAAGTTAAATAAACCCTGAGAGAACTATAATTTAAAGCTAAAATCTATGCTTGTTCTTGTCTTTATCCTTTCGGGCCTTATAGGATACTGGGTTATTACCAAAGTACCTTCCCTACTGCATACTCCATTGATGTCTGGGACCAATGCTATTTCAGGAGTCACAGTTTTAGGTGCTCTCATAGCTGTTGCTGTTGCTGCCACTACCTCCAGCAAATCCTTAGCCATGGTAGCCATAGTTCTGGCAATGGTAAACGTGGTTGGTGGGTTTCTTGTCACTGGAAGAATGCTAGCTATGTTTAAAAAAGGAAAAAGCAAGGGGAAAGAATAAAGCGTTGCCTTCTACTATTTTTTATCTTTATCTAATTGTTGCTGTAGCAGTAATCTCCGGGATAAGACTTCTCAGTTCCCCTGAATATGCGCGCTGGGGAAATATTATTGCTGCTATAGCTATGTTAGCCGCGATTGTATTAATTTTAGCTCAGCAGGAATTATTAGGCGTTGGCTCTGTGGTAGTAGCTCTTCTCATTGGCAGCATAATAGGAGCTGCGCTTGCCATCCAGGTAAAGATGATTCAAATGCCCCAGTTAGTTGCTTTTCTAAACGGATGTGGGGGGGCTGCCTCTTGCCTGGTTTCTCTAGCCGAGACAGCAAACCCAGCAACAACTGCGAATATGTATATATGCGGCTGGGCGGTCATTGTGGGCTCTTTTACCTTTAGCGGCAGCCTAATAGCTGTAGGTAAACTAAGTGGGAAAGTGAAACAACAACCAGTAATCCTGCCTCACCATTCCTGGCTAACTTCAGGAATAGCTCTTCTCCTGATTCTCTATTGGGCTTTTGCCGTCTATCTAAGATTTACCTCTTTCTTACTCTACGGTGTAATTTTGTTACCTTTCGCCCTTGCTCTAGGAGTAATCTTTACTATTCGGATAGGTGGAGCGGATATGCCTGTTGTTATTTGTTTTTTAAATGCTTTATCAGGGCTAGCTGCTTCCTTGTGTGGTTTTGTAACGCAAAATCCTTTATTGGTAGCTTGCGGGGCAATGGTTGGAGCCTCGGGAATTTTACTCAGCCAAAAAATGTGTCGGGCGATGAACAGAAATCTAGCAAATGTTTTTCTGGGGCTGGGAGTCACACCAGTGAGCGGTAAGAGGCTGGAACCGGACTCCTTGCAATTGAAAAAAGAAGCTGAAATGACGGAAGAGGATAAATTCAGTTTTTCTTTGAAAATTCTAAAAGAGGCTGATGAAGTCATTATCGCCCCTGGTTACGGAATGGCACTTTCTCAAGCTCAATTCAAGGTGTGGGAACTGGCAGAAATCCTGGAAGCAAGGGGGGCTAGGGTAAGGTTTGCCATTCATCCTGTAGCGGGAAGAATGCCAGGGCATATGAATGTTTTATTAGCTGAGGCTGGGGTTCCTTATGATAAACTCCTGGAAATGGATGCTATAAATGAGGATTTTAAGAATACAGACGTGGCGGTGACAGTAGGCGCCTGTGATGTAGTAAATCCATCTGCTATTAGAGTTGCAGGAACTCCTATCTCTGGCATGCCTATACTGAAAGTTTTTGAGGCAGAAAACATATTGGTCTGTAATCTCGATGAAAGACCTGGCTACTCTGGAGTAGAAAATCCTCTCTATAAAGAAAAACACGCTATTTTACTGTGGGGAGATGCCAAGGAAACCCTTGATAGGCTTATCAAGGGTTTATCTGACAGAGGATAATAAAAGGGTGTTTAAAAATGTAGTTGCCCTGTGTAGTAGCGAAGATTACTACACAGGGCAGGTTTTGAAGCTGAGGCAAAATTAAACAGCCCTGATAATAAGAGGAAGTGCCTAAATGCAGAACCAGGGGTTGGCATGGCTAGAGATCGACCTTGATGCCGTAGGCCATAATGTTAGCATGATAAAGAAGGTGGTAGGCAAAAATTGCGAAATTATGGCCAATTGTCAAGGCAAATGCCTATGGGTATGATGCTGTGGAAGTATCCCGGGTAGCTTTAAAAAATGGTGCTACTAGGTTAGGAGTTGCCTTGCTTGAAGTAGTTACTATGGCTATCTCTATTCATAGCCACACCAGTCCATGATAGATAAGGCCAAGACCTTGGTAGCAGTAACCAGATAATCAATATCTACCCACTCATTAGTAGCATGCATCTGTTCTGTCAAACCTGGTCCAAAAATTACTGTCGGTGTATTGCCGTATTTTATGAGATATCTGGTATCAGCCGCTCCTTGCCTTCCGGTGATCTGAGGCTGTTTACCAGTAACAAAGGCAAATCTTCGAGCTAGGGCACGGACAATAGGATGATCCGAAGGTATTTCAGCAGGCTCACCACAATAGCCAACAAATTTAACTTCAGGTGGGTTGTCCTTGAGCCAAGGATCTGTTTTTGAAAAAGTCGAAATCTGTTCAACAAGACTTTGTTTTACTTCATTTGTGTTTTCCCCAGGCAGAGAAGCGATACTCCCTTTGAGCAAGCAAGTATCAGGAAATGAACTAGCAAAGGATCCAGATTGAAACATACCAACCATGCAAGGGATCGCACTTCGATTTTCAGGGTAAAGAGGGTGGCTCACTTCATTGATCCTAATATCTTCAAGGTTTGAAACAGCCTGCACAATTGCGTATCCCTTCTCTATCGCATTTACCCCTTCCCATCTTCTCTGGATCCCTGCTGGTTTCCCCCGAATAGAGATTTCAAACCAGATCCTCCCTAGGCAAGCTGGCTGAACATGGAGGCTGCTACTCTCACAACAAATACCGGCATCAGTATGATATCCTTTCATTACACAGTCCAATGTTCCATTCCCACTCAGCTCTTCATCCACCACATATTCAAGAATTACATCTCCTCTCAAGCTAATATCCAAACGTATTAAGCTATCAAGAGCCATTGTCATTGCAGCCAGACCACTTTTCATATCTGAAGCCCCTCTTCCATATAACCGATTCCCCACAACATCTCCCGACCATGGTTGGTGCTCCCAAGCATCTAAAGGCCCTGGAGGGACAACATCAACATGACCGTTGAGAAGCAAAGACTTCCCACCTTCTGTCCCTTTATATGTTCCAACCACATTCGGGCGGTTTGCGTATCCATATTCAACCGGTACATAGGCAGGATGTTTCTTCAGCTTCTCATGATCAGGCTCCCACTTATCAACTACAAGACCCATACTTTCAAGATTGCGAGCAGTAAACTTCTGAATTTCAAGCTCATCCCCTGTCACACTAGGGAAAGATATTAATTCTCTCAGAAATTCAACGATTGCATCTCGCCTTTTTTCAATAAGTTTGAGAACCTCGCCTTCTATACCCGGTTCCATTGTTCCGCCTTGACTTTGAAACACTTTAAATAGTTATTATCCTAGCACGTCTTCCACAGAAGTTAGAGCTTTTTCTCACTCTATAATCTCCCAACCTGATTGGTATTTATCAAGTTCTGCAATAGTATAATCATCAAATGGGTGCTCCCTTTCCGGAATTTCAATGTGCTTTTCAACACCACATAATGGGGTAGAGAAATAACGCTGCCCTGTATCGTTAATCAGAGTAACGATTACCTTAAGTTCTGGATGTCGTTTAGCTAATTTAATGGCCCCGACTACATTTGCCCCAGAAGAAATCCCACAAAATAAGCCTTCCTCCCGAGCTAGTTTCTTCCCCATTTCAATAGCTTCTTCCGAAGTGACTAGAAAGACGCCATTGAGTAAACTCGCATCCAAATTTCGAGGAACAAACCCATCACCGATACCTTCGATCCGATGGGAGCCCCATTTTCTTCTGGCCAACATTGGTGCTTCAGACGGCTCACCAGCATAAAGCAAAATCTTAGGATTTCTCTCCCTCAAATAC
>JAGMBH010000054.1 GCA_023129815.1 Dehalococcoidia bacterium | reverse complement strand
TTTTGGTTAGTGTATTGACTAGGCACCCAATATTTCCCAGGGTTTTCTATTATAATTTCTTCCTGCTTTATTAGGCAGAGGTCTACATCTGATTCTGCGCCAGGAGTATAGATAACCTTTGCTCCATATGCTTGCATAATTTTTGCTCTCTCAGCACTCATTCCATCTGGAAGAATAATCGTTACCGGATAACCTAATAAACCACCTACGAAGGCACAAGCAATTCCAGCATTGCCAGTAGAAGTTTCTAAAATTTCCATACCCGGTTTTAGTTCCTGATTTTTTATTGCTTGCGTAATCATCTGATAATAGATTCTATCCTTCAGCGAACCAGTGGGAGAAAACCACTCCAATTTCCCCAGAATATCAGCATTTATCCCTTGACTTACCTTATTAAGTTTTACCAATGGTGTAGAACCTATTGTTTCAAACACATGCTGAGCAACTTTTCCTCGCATTTCCCAATCTTTCACTTTACCTCCTAATAATTTCTGAGGCTTAAATAGATTAGGGCCAGCATCAATATACAGGGAATGGCTGACATAATGCTTTAACTTCCTGTTGGATTTCTTCTAATTTTTCTCGATTGTCTTTCGCGTCTAATGCCGCGGTTATAAACTTCCCAATCTGTTTCATCTCTGCTTCCCTCATTCCTCTGGTTGTTACCGTCGGTGTTCCCAATCTTATGCCACTGGGATCAAAAGGTTTTCTTGGATCGTATGGAATCGTATTTTTGTTTACGGTTATACCAGCAATATCTAAGGCTGTCTCTGCCTCTTTTCCGGTAACACCTTTACTCCGCAAATCAACAAGGATTAAATGGTTATCAGTCCCTCCAGTTACTAACCTAAAACCATTTTCCATTAAGGATTCCGCTAATGCTCTGGCATTTTTCACAATCTGTCTGGCATAATTTTTAAACTCTGGCTTTAGAGCTTCGCCAAAAGCAACAGCCATTGCTGCTGTAACATGGTCATGTGGTCCTCCTTGCATCCCAGGGAAAACTGTTTCGTCTATATCTTTAGCAAATCTCTCTTTGCACATTATCATTGCTCCTCTTGGGCCTCTAAGAGTTTTATGTGTCGTTGTTGTTACCACGTCTATGTAAGGAAAGGGTGATTGATGGACACCACCAACAATAAGTCCAGCAATATGAGCAATATCAGCCATGGAAATAGCTCCTACTTCTTCTGCTATCTCATGAAATGCCTTGAAATCAATCTCACGCGGATAAGCAGTGGCCCCGCAAACAATCATTTTGGGCCTTACTTCTAGAGCAGTTTTTCTGATTTCGTCATAATCTAACAACTCCGTCCCTTTATTTACTCCATATTGAACCGCATTAAATAGCTTACCGGTAAAGCTTACCTTATGCCCATGAGTTAAATGTCCTCCCTGGTCCAATTTCATTCCCATAAATGTGTCTCCAGGATTCATTAAGGCAAGATAAACTTCCATGTTAGCTGGACTACCGGAGTATGGCTGGACATTTACGTGTTCTGCTCCAAATAATTTCTTTGCTCTTTCAATAGCTAAATTCTCGATAACATCGATAAACTTATTCCCCCCGTAGTATCTCTTACCCGGATATCCCTCGGAATACTTGTCATTGAAAACAGAGCCAAGAGCCTCAAGAGTTGCTTCGCTAGGAAAATTCTCTGAAGGTATCAATTCAAGACCAGTGTTTACTCTCTCTATCTCCTTCAGCATTGTGGCATAAACCACCGTGTCACCTCTTTTCAAATTTTCGTACCCCATCTTTAACTTACCTCCTTTCCTTTCTTTAGGCTGTTTAATTTCGCCTCATCTAGTTTAACAATCTTCACCTCCAAAGATTCTCGTAGTTGCCTGATTTATCAGGCACAGTCGCCCTGTGTAGTAATCTTCGCTACTACACAGGGCGACTACATTTTTAATCGCCCTCCTTTCTTTTTAGTTAGTTCTATTTCGAAGACACATATTGCAATTTTTAATTGCTGTAAATTATAGTAGTATATAAATTATTATAGCACGAGAGGTTACTAATTGAAGGGGGTTTGCTATGCAGAATTCAGGACCTATCTGGGCGGAAATTGACCTGGATGCCATAGTTAGCAACATTAAAGCGATTAGGGGGTTACTTGGGGAAAAAGTAAAAATTATGGGCACGGTAAAAGCTAACGCTTATGGACATGATGCTTCAGAAGTGGCCCATGTGCTGCTAAAGAATGGTGCATCTTACTTGGCTGTGGCTCGGCTGGATGAAGGAGTAGAGTTGCGCCGGGCTAATATCAAAGCCCCCATTTTAATTCTTGGTCTCACACTAAAAGAACAGGCAGAGGCGTTGCTTTTATATGACCTTACTCCAGCAGTTTGTGACATTGAAATGGTAGAGTTCCTTTCTCAATTAACAATTAAGATGAATAAGGTAGCTAAAGTTCATATAAAAGTGGATACAGGAATGGGAAGGATAGGAGTATTCCCTGAAGATGCTTTGAATTTTGTCCAAAGAGTACAAGCTATGAAAAATATCCAGATAGAGGGTATATTCACCCATTTTCCCGTCTCAGATGAAAAGGACAAAAGTTATACTGAAGAACAGTTTGAAAAATTTACTACTGTATTAAACGCCTTAGAAAAGAAAGGGATAAAAATACCATTAAAACATGTCGCTAATAGCGCTGCTATCCTTGACTTACCTCACATGAATTTAGATATGGTAAGGCCGGGAATTATTATTTACGGATTATATCCTTCTGCTGAAGTTAAGAGGGTAATAAAATTAAAACCGGCTTTAAAACTCAAGACCAGAATCGTTTATCTCAAAAAATTACCAGCAGGTAAAAGTGTTGGTTATGGCAGAACCTATACTACCACTTCTGAGACTTTGGTAGCTACTTTACCAGTAGGTTATGCTGACGGTTACTCTCGCCTCCTCTCTAATAATAGTGAAGTTTTAATTAGAGGAAGCAAAGCTCCGGTAATAGGACGAGTTTGTATGGACCAAACTATGATAGATGTTACTCATATTCCTGGCGTTGAGATAGGGGAAGAAGTAACCTTGTGGGGAGATCAAGGTATAGAGGAGACGGCCGAAAGAATTGAAACTATTGTTAATGAAGTTGTGTGTATGGTGGATAAAAGGCGTGTCCCTAAACTCTTTATTAAGGATGGGAAACCTTACAAAATCAAGTCTATGTTAGGAGAAAGGTTACTATAAATATATACTGGATTATCAATGTATCCCTTTATGCTCCCTTAAAACTTCAAGCACATAATCTACATCGTATTTAGTGTGCTCAGTACAAGTCTGGAACCTTATTTTCTTTCCCGCAAAGCCAATGTGAGCTCCGAGCCAATCTGACCACAGACTCCTGTGACTAAAATTCTTTTCACGAGCACCTTTAATTAAACTTTCTCTTCTAACTCAAGAGATTATTTCTTCAATTGCTCTATCACTTCAACAAGTCTTGACACTAAATACTCATGGAGTTCTTTTCCTTTTTCTGTAGAGGCTTGTGAGGGGCGTCCAATAGAACCACCAGAGATTTCCGCAATTTTTCTCGTGGCTTCCTCTGTACTAGGAACATAGCACAAAGTATCTCGGCGGTCTCTTGGGTCTATATGATACAACTTTGCCTCTCCTAGGACATAATCCCTCGCTTTGCTTATATCAACTAAGTCTGAATATTTATACATCATCTCAGAACCTTCTGATTCTTCAGCGTGTCCTACAGCACCAAATCCTAACTTATCGGCAATCTCCTTTTGCATATAAGCCGGGTCAAAAATAACAACTTTAACAC
>JAGMBH010000053.1 GCA_023129815.1 Dehalococcoidia bacterium | reverse complement strand
GAAGCTCATTTTGAGGAGAGCGAAGCCACTCACATTGTTTACCGAGGGGAAAGGTTGGAGGAAGTAAACAGGACTTGTAGCTCTGGGGGAAATGTGCGTGCTTTGGTTAAGGGGGGCTGGGGATTTGTTAGCTTTAATAGCTTCAATAAGTTAAGGGATAAGGTGGCTCTGGCAGTGGTGGAGGCGAAGTTGGCTAGCAGGGAAGAGCTTAAGCTTTCCTTACGGGAGCCTGTGGTGGATATGGTGATTCAAAAATTAAAGAGTGACTCGGCAACTATACCATTGGCAGCAAAGAAAGAACTACTTGACGAGTACAACGATATTATGTTAAGCGCTGGTAAGATTCAAAGCACAAGAATTGCTTATCGTGATGTCAGACGCAAAGTTATTTTTGCCAATTCTGAAGGCAGTTACATAGAGCAAGGTAAGCCAGACCTCACCTTGCGGTTGACAGCCATAGCCAGGGAGAATAATGAAGTTCAGCAGGCTGGGTTGAGTTTGGGCAGTAATGGTGATTTTTCTGCGATAGAAGGTTTGCATCACCAGGTGAGGGAGCTAGCCAGGCGCGCAGCGGCTCTTCTTCGTGCTCCTCAAGTGAAAGGAGGCGAGCATACAGTCATTCTAGACCCAATTTTAGCTGGAGTTTTTGTTCACGAGGCTTTTGGACATTTATCGGAGTCGGATTTTGTTTATCAGAATGAGCAGCTACGTAACATCATGGCTTTAGGGCGAAGATTTGGTGGCCGGCACCTTAATATTGTTGACGATGCCACTATTCCTGATTTAAGGGGAAGCTATAAGTATGACGATGAAGGGATGCCGGCATCGAAGACTTACTTGATTCGCGAGGGCATTCTGGTGGGCAGGCTTCATTCTCGAGAGACAGCAGCTAAAATGGGAGAGCCACCTACGGGGAACGCACGTGCCATTAGTTATCTCTTTCCTCCCATAGTGCGGATGACTAATACCTTTATTGAGCCCGGCAATTCGTCTTTTGAAGAAATGCTCAGTGAAATCAAAGAGGGTGTTTATGTTAAGGACTGGTATGGAGGAACGACTAGCTTAGAGATGTTTACTTTTTCCGCCGGGGAAGCCTACATGATTCGCCAGGGGAAATTGGCCGAGCTGCTACGTCCAGTAGTGCTAAGCGGCAACGTTTTTGTTACCTTGGGCAATATAGATGCTATTGGCAGCGACCTGAAGATGAATCAGGGTGGAGGCTGTGGCAAGGGAGGGCAATCTCCCTTACCTGTGTCCAATGGTAGCCCGCATATCAGAGTTCGTAGTTGTCTAGTTGGAGGCCAATAAAAATAAAAAATAAAAGATAAAAATGCAAAATGACAAGGCAAAATTTAAAAATGAATTTAAGGGCCGCGTCTACAAATTTGCATTGGATGTAATAGTATCCGTGGAGGAGAATAAAGCTTTTGCATTTTGACTTTTGACATTGTTTAGGATTTAAGATGGAACACCTTTTAGAGATTCTTTGCCGGGCTCAGAAAGTGGCTGAGCAAGCTGAGGTTTTCTGGGTTTCTACTCAGGAAACGCCAGTTGATTTTGAAGCTAATAAGCTGAAGCAAATTCAGAATAAGGAAAGCAGCAGTGTTGCCTTGCGAATTTTCCGAGGGGGCAGGATTGGCTTCTCAGCGGCCAGCGGTCCTGACGGGGCAGGGAAAAAGGGTTCACCCTCACCTAACCTCTCCCTCGAAGGGAGAGGGATCTTAAGGGATTTGCTCGATATGGCTGTGGAAACGGCTCAGTTTGGTAGTCCAGCTAGTTTTACCTTCCCTTCCTTAAAGGATTATCCTGAAGTGAGCATCTTTGACCCTCAAGTGGAAAAGATGCCTATGGAGGAGATGATTGAGCTTGGCAATCAGCTTATAGCCAGGGTCAGGAAATATGTTCCCGATATCCTTTGCGATGTTAGAGTGACTAAAGGAACAGGCTCAGTCCAGATAGTCAATTCCCAAGGTGGTGAAGCGAGTTATGCCAAAAGCTTCTTCAGCCTTAGCCTGGAAGGCATCCTTATTCAGGATACAGACATGCTTTTTGTTGCTGATAGTGAAAGCTCATGTTGTTTGCCTGATAAGCTTGATGTTGTGGCTAATAGGGTGATCAGGCAATTAGAGTTGGCTGAAGAGAATGCTGCTGTTTCTGGGGTTAAGTTATTACCGGTGATTTTTACTCCTCGTGGGGTGGCTAGCGCCTTTTTAAGTCCCATAGAGGTGGCTTTTAATGGTAAGGCTGTCCTTGAAGGAGCCTCGCCATTGAAAGATAAGTTAGGAGAGCAAGTTTTTGACAATGGGCTTAGCTTATGGGATGATGCTACTATAGCTTATGGTATAGGGAGTTCTCCTTGTGATGATGAAGGGATGCCCAGTCAATGCACAGCGCTTATCAAAAATGGAGTAGTGTCGAATTTCTTATATGATTTACAAACAGCGGCTTTAGCTGGCACTCAAAGCACCGGCAATGGTAGGCGAAGTGGGGGTAGTTTTCCTAAGCCAGCGATAAGTTCCCTTGTTATAGATGAGGGAGGTGTTTCCTTTGAAGCTATGGTGGAGGATATGAAGGAGGGTTTAATTGTCGAGCAACTTATCGGAGCTGAGCAGGGTAATCTCTTAGGTGGTGATTTCGGCGGTAATGTTTTACTGGGATATAAGGTAGAAAATGGGAAGGTAGTAGGACGAGTGAAGGATACTATGATTTCGGGGAATATCTATCAAGTTTTGGCTCGTCTTCTTGGTGTAGGGAGTGAGGCAAGGTGGGTTGACGGGGTTTTGCGGACTCCGGCGCTATATTGTTCTTGTTTATCAGTAACGGCCTCACCTAAACCCTCTCCCTCAGGGAGAGGGATAGGAAGGTGTTAAAAAATGTAGCGCGAGGCTTTAGCCCTGTGTAGTAGCGAAGATTACTACACGGGGTAGCCTCGTGCAACGAAGCTGAGGCAAAATTAAACAGCCTAATGGTGAGGCTGTTTAGAAATGTAGTTGCCCAATTTATTGGGCGACTGTGCCTGATTTATCAGGCAACTACAAAAATCTGGGGGTGAAAGGCTTCCAAAATGCCCAAAACTGAACGGAAAATCAAAATTAAACAGCCTATTATAGTGGGAGGGAGGTAAGGTATATGAAAAATGCCATAAAGCTTTATAGCCACCCACGTCCTAAGAGCTGTGTTATGTTTGCTTCTTGGCCAGGCATCGGCGATGTTTCCTTGATGGCGGCGAAGTACTTAAAGGAAAAGCTAAAAGCCGTGGAAATAGGGGAAATCGAAGCGGTCAATTTCTTCGAGCCGGTGGGTGTTACGGTGGAAGATAATGTGGTTGAAAGCCCTCGTTTTCCCGAGAGCAAGTTTTACTATTGGCAGGATAGAAAGACCAAGAAAGGCTTGGTGTTGTTTATTGGTGAGGAGCAGCCTAGTTCTAAGGGGTATGAATTGGTTAATTGCATTTTGGATGTGGCCCAGAAGCTCAGAGTAGGGAGGGTGTATAGTTGTGCTGCCGCGGTAACCAGGATTCATCATAGCGAGGAAGCGAAAGTCTGGGGAGTAGCGACGAAGCGAGAGTTAATCAGTGAGTTAAGTAAGCAAAATGTTATTCTTAGAGGCGATCTCCGCATCGCCGGATTGAACGGATTAATTTTAGGCATAGCCAAGGAGCGAGATATTGATGGCATTTGCTTGCTTGGTGAGGTGCCGGTGTATGCTACCCAAGTAGCAAACCCCAAAGCTTCCTTGGCTGTGGTCAAGGTGCTAACCAGAATGCTGGGAATTGACCTTGACCTGACAGAGCTCAGCAATCTGGCCAAGCAAACGAGTAAGGAGATGGAGAGGCTCGCCAAGCAAGCTACGGCTGAATTTATTGACCGCTTCACTGAACCTATTTGGGAGCGAGAAGAAGAAGATGAGGAGGAGTAATACAGTCTAAATTGACCACCAAGGCTATGCGTGTTATTATCGAGTTAGATGTCAGCTTTGACCGAGCTTTACCAGGAAATTGCCAATTGTCGAGCTTGCGAGCTAGTTAAGTATCGCACCAAAGTAGTACCTGGTGAGGGTCCTGAGGATGCCGACTTGCTTTTTATTGGTGAGGCGCCAGGATGGCATGAAGACCAGCAAGGGCGCCCCTTTGTGGGACCAGCGGGAGCATTTCTGGACCAGCTATTGGCTTCAATTGGCTTATCCCGGGAGCAGGTTTACATTGCCAATGTAATTAAATGTCGCCCTCCCCAAAATCGTGACCCGCTACCGGCTGAGACACAAGCTTGCCGCAAGTGGCTCGATCGCCAAATAGAGATAATCCACCCAAGAATGATTATCACCTTAGGCCGTTATTCTTTGGCCAGGTATTTCCCTGACGAGAACATAGGAAAGATTCACGGAAAGGCGCGAAAAGTGGGTGATATTATTTATTATCCTATGTATCATCCCGCCGCTGCCCTCCACCAGGGCAGTCTGCGTAGAATTATTGAGGCTGACATGCTTCAGATTCCGCGAGTGCTGGTTCAAGGTGAAAGAATAGCTGAAGCTGTAGAATCTCAGCAATTGAGCTTATTTTAGATTAAGGCAATGTCAGCACAGAGATTGGAAATGTCATTTAGCCACTCCACCTGTCATTCTGAGCCCTTCGCCTCTCGTCATTCTGAGCATAGCGAAGAATCTAGACCCTTCGCTACCTCTCAGGGTGACAAACTAAAGAATAAAAAGTTAAGGATAATTCCTTTAGGTGGACTGGGCGAGGTTGGTAAGAACATGATGGTCCTGGAATATGCCGATGACATTGTGGTTATTGATGCCGGGCTCATGTTTCCTAGCGAAGAAATGCTAGGGGTTGACTTACTTATTCCAGATATCAACTATGTTCTCCAAAGAAAGCAAAATCTAAGAGGCATTATCATTACTCATGGGCATGAGGACCATATTGGCGCCTTGCCTTACGTTCTACCTCAGCTTAACCCTCCTATTTATGCTACTAAGCTTGCCGGGAGATTGATTTCTGCTGAGCTTAAGCAACGTGGAGTGAAAGGTAGGGCAAGGATAAATGTAGTTCACGCTGGCAGTAGGATTAGGTTAGGCAATTTTACCGTAGAGTTTTTTCCTGTCTGCCATAGTATTCCTGATTCTATGGGGCTGATCATTCATACCCCGGTAGGCATGGTAGTTCATAGTGGTGATTTTAAGCTTGATTATACCCCGGTGATTGGTGAGGCGACTGACCTCAACCAATTAGCTTGGCTGGGAAGAAAAGGGGTTTTACTTCTCCTTTCCGACTCCACTTATGTTGAGCTTTCTGGATATACCCCTTCTGAGAAGGTGGTCAGTGATACTCTGGACCATATTATGATGGAAGCTTCAGGGAGGGTAATTGTAACTACATTCTCCTCTCTTATCTCTCGCATTCAGCAAGTGATTGATGTTGCTGCCAAGCATGGTCGTCGCGTATTTATCACTGGTCGCAGCATGGAGGAGATAGTAAAGGTGGCAACGGAAATGGGTTATCTTGTTATCCCTCCGGACGTCCTTTGCCGTTCTGATGAACTTAAACATTTGCCTCATAATCGGGTAGTCATTTTGACTACCGGAAGTCAAGGTGAGCCTACCTCTGCCCTGGTACGTATGGCTAATCGAGACCATCGTCAAGTCCAAATCGTCCCTGGCGACACAGTGGTAATGTCAGCCACCCCTGTTCCTGGGAATGAGGCACTAGTTAACAAGACTATAGACAGCCTCTTTCGGCAAGGCGCTAATGTGATTTATGAGAAATTGTCTCAAGTTCACGTTCATGGACATGGCAGCCAAGAGGAGTTAAAGCTTTTATTTAATTTGGTTAAACCTAAGTTCTTCGTACCTATTCACGGTGAGTATCGCCATTTGAGCTTGCATGCCAGGTTGGCCCGGAGCTTGGGTATGCCAGAAGATAATATTTTTGTTCTCGAGGATGGAGACATACTTGAGCTAGGGCAGGAGACTGGGAAAATCCTGGGTAAAGTCCCCATAGGTAATGTCTATGTGAATGGTTTGGTAACCGGTGAGCTGGATAGTACTATGCTTCGTGACCGCAAATTGCTTTCGCGAGATGGCATTGTGGTGGTAACCCTTGCTATCGATGCCCAAAGGGGCAAATTAGTGGGAAGGCCCTGTATTATAACACGGGGTTTTGTTGATGCTGGAGAGAGCCAGACATTAATAGAGAAGAGCCAAGATGTGGTGATAGCTACTCTGAATCATGATAGAAAGCACTCATTTGGGCCAGGAAGGTTATCACAAGTGAGCAATCTTGAGGCCAGAGTAAGGAATTCCTTGACTAAATTCCTTTATGAGCAGACTCATCGCCGTCCCATTATTATCCCTATAATTATGGAGGTATAGCTCTGTGGCTAGGACAAAACAGAGGAGCACATTCAGGCCAAAGCGGAAGAGGACTAAAAGCCGGCCGGAGAGGAAGGGGTTTTTCAGTTTTATCGCTTCCCCGGTGGCGAGAAGGCTCACATTAGTTGTTGTCATAGTAGGGTTGCTGTATTGGTTTAGACCTAGTTTGATTGCCTGGGGCGCTAGTATATTTACCTTGTTTGGTTTTGGCTTAATTATAATAGCTATTGCTCTGGGCGTGATAATCTGGGTGATATGGGGAGGGCATTTCTCTGCTTCAGTAAGGAAGTGGAATTGGTTTGTGGGAGGGGCTCTCGTAGCTTTGGCTATTTGGGGAGCGCTTTCCTTTTTCTCCCCTACATTGGGGGGCAGAATTGG
>JAGMBH010000052.1 GCA_023129815.1 Dehalococcoidia bacterium | reverse complement strand
GTTCCTCGCCAGTTAGAGGGTGGGGAAGGGCGAGTATCCCTTACCCCTCCTAAAGTTGTCTCTCCTGAGACAGCGGTAAAGCCTGTCCCAATTCCTGAAGTAGTGCCAGAGATGAGAAGACATGAGCCAATTCTCACCCCCAGTGGTTGGCAGCTTCCACCTATTGATATCTTAGATAAACCAACTGAGGTGGAGCTGAACAAAGAGGATATTAATAAAAGGGCTCGGCTGATTGAGGAAGCTTTAGCCAGCTATGGCGTAGAAGCTAAAGTGGTGCAAATAAACATGGGTCCCACTGTAACGCAGTTTGGCGTTGAGCCTGGTTGGGATCGGAAATATAAGGAAATCAGAGAGAAAGGCCAAACGCGGTTGGAAGAAGTATCAAGGATCAGGGTCAGGGTAGAGCGCATTACTTCTTTGTCCAATGATTTAGCTTTAGCCTTAGCTGCCCCAAGCATCAGAATTGAAGCTCCTGTGCCGGGGAAATCAATGGTGGGCATTGAGGTTCCTAACATAGTGTTCGGCTCAGTTGCCCTTCGCAGCGTGATAGAGACTACCGCCTTTCAGAGGATTAAAGCTAGGTCGAAGATAGCTACAGCTTTAGGTAAAGGTGCTGGAGGTGAAGCTATAGCGGCGGACCTGGCCAGGATGCCTCACCTGCTCATTGCTGGGGCTACTGGTAGCGGCAAAACTGTTTGTCTTGATTCTATCATTTGCTGCTTACTTCTGCATAATAGCCCTGACGATGTCCGGTTCATTATGGTTGATCCTAAAAGGGTGGAGCTGGTGGCCTTTAATGGATTGCCTCATTTAGCTGCCCCTGTGGTTGTGGATAGTGATAAAGCCATCAAAGCGCTGAGGTGGCTTAATTTAGAGATGGATAATAGATATCGCCAATTTGCCCAAGCGGGAGTGCGCAACATCGAAGGTTACAACAAAGACCGCTCCCCCGGTGAGGGATTACCATACTTGGTGCTGATCATTGATGAACTAGCTGATTTGATGATGACGGCCTTTGATGAAGTAGAGCATACCCTTTGTCGCTTAGCTCAATTGGCTCGAGCCACCGGCATTCATCTTGTTGTGGCTACTCAACGCCCTTCAGTGGATGTAGTTACCGGGCTTATTAAAGCTAATTTTCCTACGCGTATCAGCTTTGTGGTTACCTCTCAAGTGGATTCGCGTACTATCCTTGATATGGTTGGTGCTGAGAAACTGCTGGGCAGGGGTGATATGCTTTACATGCCGAGTGAAGCGGGTAGGCCTAAGCGTCTCCAGGGAAGCTATATTTCCGATGTTGAAATCGAGAGGTTAGTATATTTCTGGGGAAACCAGCGTGAGGTGAAGGTGAGTTCGGTTAACTTTGATGAGGTGGCTGAGCTTGTTACCTTAAGTCAAAGGTTAGCTTCTGCCCCCGATCCTCTTTTAGGGGAGGCGAAGCGCTTAGCACAAGAGCACAAGCATGTATCTACCTCTTTCTTGCAACGTCGCCTTCATGTTGGCTATCCCAGGGCAGCTCGCCTTATGGAAGCGTTGGAACAGGAAGGCTTGCTTGAAATCAAATCTCAAAGATAAAAAATCAAAATTACAGGTCAAAACTTAAAAACTTTTGACTTTTGCTTTGCATCTTTGCCTTTTGCATTTTAATCTTTTATTTAGCTTTGCTAGGCACCAAACTTATCCAGTTTCAAGGCGTTAGCCATGGCCAGGGGCATGATATCCACGGCGGGGAAGCGACCCATGCCGCCGGCAAGGCAAGCTCGTTCTGAGAATTCAGTTACATCGTCAGGACGACACCATCTTGACCTCAGCATGAAGGGAACCGAGTGCCAGCTATGCATGGCTAAAGTTGCTGGAGTGGAATGGTCTGCAGTGACAATCAGGACATCTGGGTTCAGTTTGAGCAGGTTAGGAAGAGCGTCATCAACTTCCTCAATGGCGCGAACCTTAGCCTCGAAGTCGCCATCCTCCCCTCTAGAATCAGTTGCCTTAAAGTGGATAAAGAAGAAATCGTAGTCCTTGTAATGATGATGCAAGCTTTCTAGCTGGTCTGTTATACTGCCGCCTGCTGGCAGTATCTGCATTCCCACCAGCCTGGCCAAACCACGATACATGGGATATACGGCGATAGCAGCTGGCTTTAGCTTATAGATTTCAGGTATAGTGGGGATGTCTGGACGCTGGGAAAAGCCGCGCATAAGCACCATGTTGGCAAGAGTTTCATTCTTTAAGCAGGTTCTTGCCTGTGAGACAAACTCATTGGCTATTTCTGCTGTTCTCTGTGCTTGTGGTACTAGAGCCTCTATCTTTTTGGGTGCCAAGCCTACCTGCTGCGGGTCAGAATCTGTTAGCTCAGGTGATAATCCTTCGCCTCTAAGGATGAGCACGAATCTATGCTCCTTCACCGGTGTAACTAGAATTTCGGCTCCATCAATGGCAATTTTATTTAGTAGCTGACATAACTCAGCATTCTTTTCTGTGGAAATTCGCCCTGCCCTCCTGTCAGTAATAATTCCTCTGCTATCAATAGTGCAAAAGTTGCCCCGAGCGGCGATATCCCTTGGCTTTAGCTCCAAGTCTATTCCCAGAGCCTCAATGATTCCCCGCCCGATATTGTATTTGATAGGGTCATAACCAAAGATTGCTAGATGTCCTGGCGCACTCCCAGGTGTAATTCCTGGGCTTACCGGGTCGATAAGACCACAAACTGACTCCTTGGCTATCTGGTCTAGATTTGGTTTTTCCGCTGCCTCTAGCTCAGTCTTGCCAGTTTTGGGATGAGGCAATCCACCTACGCCATCAATTATTAGAAGCACTATCTTAGATGGAGACATGTGGGAAAGTTTCTTCATTTGCTCCAGTCCGATCATTGTATTGGCATTTTAACTGCTTTAGTCTCTTATAGGGAAGTGCAAAATATCATGTTAACCATGTTGTCTCTAATTCTAGTGGAAATCATTCAGATAAGCACTACCAGCCCCATCGCCTATAATCCCGAGCATAGGACTTGGTTAAGTTGCCGAACCACTTACACTTTTGACGCCTCTCCTTGGGGGAAAGAGGGCAAAGCTTACATCTGGGTGGTTGTCTGCTCTTTGGTAACGGGCAACCTCTTACTACGGCCATAGGCTTTGAAATACGATTAATCTAGTGGGTTTCATTCCTATAATTATAATCTTCATGAGGCGAAATTGCTATTTACTCATGTTTTACTTGTTCAGCTAGTTTTTGCTAGCGCTTGGATGAAGGGTTCATCAATCATATTTAAGGCGAGACCTTGCAAAACCACATAGGGTTGCATCAAAGGATTCAAAAAACGAAAGCGAAATCTTCGCCTGATACCAGTTTTCTGAAGGATAGGCCCACGAACTGCTTCACAAAAATCATTCAAATGTCTTGCGAAAGCAGGAATATCATAGTGCCTCTTCATTATTTGGCTCATTGGGTCACGGACATCAGAAGCAGCGAAATATCCCAAGCTATCAACTTTAGCTAAGGCACAAGCCAGCAGAACTTGGGCATATAAGGTTTCCCTTCTTGTGCTCATCGTAGCTTTATGATATGCGCTTAAGATGCTTTGTTGCGCCTTATGTATGGCGTCGCTAATTGCGGCTTTTACATCATCTTTTTGAACAGTTCGGCGTCCTGACCCAAGCGAGCGGCGTGCAGAAAGTTGGCCCAAGAGGTGCACATAGTGTGGAAGGCCTTGCGAAAGCAAGGAGATATATTCCAAAGCGTCGTTTTGGATCTGCATGGGAACTGACTGTAACCCTTTCTCTATAATCTCGTGTGTTTCCTCGGCTGACATACGGGGCATGTGCACCTGCATTAAGGCTCGGTCTACTGATAGATGCTCTCTAATCAAACCATCCACGCTGTCAGCGACCCCAACGAGAACAACGGTACATTGAACAGTATAGTCAGATAGAGTTTTGATGGTATCGGCGAGAAGTGTCCGAGTATTCTCATTCTGAACCCTATCAAATTCATCTATAATGACAACTATGTGGGGTTCGATTAAGGAGAGAATATGGCGGACATGGTCAGGGGAAACCTCATCCCCAAGCAACTGCACTAAATCTATCCTTTCTTTTGAGGGCTTAACGCTGTAACCAATACCTCTCTTTGGGTGAAACACTTGGATTTCACCAAATACCTTCTTCCATATAGAGCTGTAGGTATCCGTCACATCACAGTTAACCTTTGACACAATAAGACCCCGTGGGCATATAGGCTTAAGCAAGTCATTTAGTATGTTAGCGAGTGAGGTTTTACCTACCCCCCTCTCTCCAAAGATTATTGCGTGTTGCCCTCGCTGAGTCACTGCGTCCATAATTTCAGTGATCTGCTGCAGGCGACCAGCAAACAACGAACGCTGATCTATTGGTGCTGCCGGACTGAATGCAAGGTTAACTTTCATCTCTAAAGCTATCCGCTCATCGTTGGGAATAGTCATAATTCGCCTCCCAAACGCTGGTCTCTATTAACAATATCGGCCCATCTTCTAACAATTAATTATACATTACTGTTAAAACCGATGCAAACGCTGTCCTCTCGCCACTACATGACGTCCATATAACTAGTAACTAGAATATCTTCCTTGCACAGGCTCGAATTTCATCAGGATATCCAGACCGCACTTTTGCCAGTGCCATTGCCTGCATTACTAAAATTGATAATGTGCAATGTAGGTTTATTTTCTTAAAACCTCGAAACCAATGGGAATTTAGGCGGCATTTATCTTTAAGCTTAGAAAATACCCGCCCAATTGAAAAGCAAGTTACACCACTAGATAAAGCCGCTGCAACTATTACTATAACGATGACTACTATGTCTATGCTAAGTGATGCTGAAACCGAGGCAGCTATAGATTAACTTGTTAGTTGAATACCCACTATCTTCGTGATATATTGTCAGCTAAGCAAAAGGAGATGGACAAGGTAGCTATATTTGTGGATGGAGGTGGACTTTTTCACGTTCGCAACACAGTGTATAGAACATTTGGGAGACAACTCGATTTTGAAAAATTTTGTAGAAAACTCTGCGGTGAACGAAAGCTTATTCGTGCTTATTTCTGTAATGCGTTACCTAGTCAGGCAAAGGAGCCAGATGCCTACAGGGAATCAATTGGGTATATAACTCGTCTTGAGTATATACCATATGTGGAAGTAAGCCGCTCATGGTTAATGTATCCGCCAGATGGTGGCAAACCAATACAAAAAGGTGTAGATATGCGCGTGGCTCTCCACATGGTAAAGCTGGCTTATAATAGTGCATATGATGTAGCTATTTTAGTTACCGGTGATGCTGACTTGGTAGAAGCAGTGAGAACTGTTAAAGATTTGGGGAAACAAGTGGAGTATGTATACTGTCCGGGTGTTATGAAAGCCACACCACTCGTGAAAGTTAGTGACCTATCAATTGAAATCGATATGAAGTGGTTGGAAGATTGTTTGGTAGAGGAGGAAAAGTCTAATTAAAAATAAGGAGGCTTTTATACCTCCTTATTTCACTTTTTTACGGCCAGTTCGTCCACAAACAGGATAGAACAGCTCGTACTTTTTTATGCGATACAATAATAAAACAGGTACCTAAAATTTGTCAATACCTTTTTGCCACATTTTTATTAGCACTTTAGTGCCTAAGCTAAAAAATTTAACACAATATTTTGCACTTCCCTATCTTATTGACGAGCCACTGTACGCGTTTTATATGATTAGTATCATGTCGCCTTCTTCCACGTCATTGCGAGCTCCTTCGCAGTGTGTCATTCTGAGGGAACACTTCGGCTTCGCTCAGTGTAAACTCCGCGACCGAAAAATCTCGCTCAGGGTAAATTCGGTGAAGGGGGAGCGAAGCAATCTCATTTCTCTCCTCAAATTGTGGAGCTTGTTCCGAGGGTGTTTAAAATGTAGTGCGAGGCTTTAGCCTTGTGTAGTAGCGAAGATTACTACACGGGGTAGCCTCGTGCACGACCCTAAAGGGTCGCACTACTAGAATCTTTTGGGGGTGAAGCTTATTAAAACTGGATGAGGCAAATCTGGTTTTGAAGCTGAGGCAAAATTAAATAGCCTCGTTCCAAAAATGAGGTAGAAGATACCCTTATACTTTGAGATGTTACCCAGCTAGCTGAATGAGATCACACTGTTTGACAAGCCACGTTGTTGACACGTAGCATAAGGATGCATTGGTAATGCCAAAAAACAAGGAGCAAAAGCTTATCTTGGGAGTAGACCTCGGCGGCACTAAGATTGCTACCGCCCTTGCCACTTCCCAAGGGGAGATCCTCGCCCGGGGGCGTCGCCCTACGCCGGCTCAAGCTGGTCCTGATGCCGTGATAAAAAGCATTTGTGCCACTATTGACAAAATCTTATCTGCTAAAAAATTGGAGCCATCTCAGCTTTTGGGTATAGGCATTGCTGCTGCTGGCATTATAGACAGTGATAAGGGCAAGGTTATTTCCTCTCCTAATCTTCCTGGCTGGCATGAAGTACCATTGAGAGATGCTGTTGAACAGAGATTTGGCATTCCTGTCTACCTTGGCAATGATGCCACTCTGGCTGCCTTGGGAGAGTGGCGCTTTGGACTGAAGAAAGGAATTGCTAATCTCATTTATATTACCGTGAGCACTGGCATCGGGGGAGGCATCATTGCCGATGGCAAGTTATATACCGGAGTTTGCGGAGTCGCTGGCGAAATTGGGCATATGACCATAGATATAAATGGACCAAAATGCAACTGTGGCAATATCGGTTGCTGGGAAACGCTAGCCTCAGGCACTGCTTTAGCTAGAGAAGCAGTGAAGCAAATCAGGGAAGGCGCTAAAACATCCATTATTGAGCTCGTGAATGGCGACATAAGCAAAATTGATGCCAAGGTTGTGGACCTAGCCGCCAAACAGGGAGATGAGTTGGCTAAGGAGCTAATTTCCCGTTTGGGCTATTATCTTGGGGTGGGCTTGGTTAATTTAGTCAATATTTTTAACCCCGAGCTGATATTGATAGGTGGTGGTGTTGCCAAGACGGGTGATTTATTACTTCAGCCGGCAATAAAAGTGGTTAAGGAGAGAGCCTTCAGCACACCAGCGAATGCTGTTAAAATCAAGCCAGCCTTGCTGGGAGACGACTCTGGCATATTAGGGGCAGTAGCTTTTGTTTTGGAGCGCTCTAAGAATTACAGGAGGTGATAATTTATGCCTATCGTATATGGCGGTCTAGGTCTAATTATAGGAATAGCCAGTCTAATTTTCGGGATTGTGGTGATGATCTTTCCCAAAATCCTCAATTATCTGGTGGGCATTTATCTTATCGTGGTGGGAATAATAGCCATTGTTGCTTACCTGATTTAACCCAAAAGTATAGAGGCTATTTAGCAATCTGCCTGTCATTCTAAGCTCTTCACTCCTTGTCATTCTGAGCGAGTGAGCCGAAGCCCTGAACGAAGTGAAGGGGAAGAATCTCACCGCGCAGGATATGCTCCGCGAAGAACCCTTCGTCATGCTCAGGGTGACAGTCGAACGAGCCAAAAGTGTGGAGCTTTAATTTTTGGTGGTGGGCGGTAGAGGACTTGAACCTCTGACCTCCTGTGTGTAAAACAGGCGCTCTAACCACTGAGCTAACCGCCCGTCCCTCGCCAGATAAAGGTGGCACGCCTGGCGGGATTTGAACCCGCGGCCTCAGCCTCCGCAGGGCTGCGCTCTATCCAGCTGAGCTACAGGCGCATACACACCCCGAAAAGCCCCTCGCTTCGCTTAGTGTACTTTTCGGGGGCCCCATCCAATTGGTGCCGAAGGAGGGACTTGAACCCTCACGTCCTTAAGGACACTACGCCCTGAACGTAGCGCGTCTGCCATTCCGCCACTTCGGCTTTTATTCCTCTGGCACAAATTCTCCCCTTGCCAGGGATACAAAGATCACTGCTAATATTCCCAAAATGCCCGATGGAAGGGCACAGATAGCCCCGGCTAGGGACAAGCCAAAACTTTTCCTTCTTATGGCTGAGGTGCCACCCACTATAGCCACTATACCCAGTACAGCAAGGACAATCCCTATGATAATCACTATAGTTAGTTCTGCGCCCCAAAAATCTCCAAACTCGGGAAAGAAGGGAAAGCGTGGGTGCCAAAGTGGTATGCTAAGCGCCGTTAAAGCGGCTATCAGTCCTCCACCGATTACCTCAAATACCCCCACTATTATGCTTAAGATCCCGCCAGCGCTAAGTAAACCACCCCTGCCATTACTGTTAGATGCCATTTCCTTACCTCCTCATTTTATGGTGGGCAGTAGAGGATTTGGACCTCTGACCTCTTGCGTGTGAAGCAAGCGCTCTCACCACTGAGCTAACCGCCCAAAATCATATCTATTTTAACCCAAAAAGCTAGCTTTGTAAACATAAAGAGTGTCAGAGTGCTTAGTAACCTTACCCTCCTGTCATTCTGAGGGTGCACTTCGGCTTCGCTCAGTGTAAACTCCGCGACCGAAGAATCTAGAGACCCTTCGCTGCTGCTCCGGGTGACAACTAACTGCTCTCAATATAAGCACTTGATAACTATGGCTGATATGGCTATAGTAACAGCTATGTCTTACCCTAATATTGATTCCCTTCCTCAGCATGTAGCCATTATTATGGATGGCAATGGTAGGTGGGCAAGGCAGCATGGCTTGCCGAGGCTAGCTGGTCATTGGGAAGGAGCAACTAATGCGCACCGTGTAGTGGAAATTCTTTTTGACCGTGGAATCAAATATGTCACTTTATATGTTTTCTCCACCGAGAACTGGGATCGACCTAAGGAGGAGGTAGAAGGGATTTTTCAAATTTTAAGGGATAGGATTGATGAGGAGGTCGAGTTCGCTCAAAGAAAGAAGATAAGAATTTGCCACCTGGGAAAACTCGATGGACTCCCACCGGAGCTAAGAAATAAGATAAATCACGCTGTGGAGTTAACCAAGAGTAATAAAGCAATGACTGTTAGTCTCGCCCTCAACTATGGAGGCCGGGATGAAATAGTAGGAGCGGTGCAACGCCTTCTGCGTGACGGCATCTCCGCTGGAAATGTAGACGAAGCTCTCTTTAGGCGATACCTTTCCACCGCGGGCATGCCTGACCCTGACCTTATTATTCGTACTGGTGGTGAAATGAGACTGAGCAATTTCCTGTTGTGGCAGGCAGCCTATGCTGAGTTCTATTCTACCCCGGTCTTATGGCCTGATTTTAACTGTAATGAGGTTGATAAAGCTCTTATGGCTTACAGGGAGCGCCGACGTCGCTTTGGCTCTGTGACACCGTCTGATTAAAGAAATTGATTTATCTTTTATCACCAAAAGCTGTTAAAATCACTCTTGAGGGTGTTTTAAAATGTAGTTGCCCAATTTA
>JAGMBH010000051.1 GCA_023129815.1 Dehalococcoidia bacterium | reverse complement strand
AATGCCCAGGACTTTTCGGGGATAGACAAGAAATTAAGTTAATGTTAGGTTAAATGATGTTCTGTGAAGATACGGGAGTGGAGACATGATAAAAGGAAATTCGCGGATGCTGACTACTACCGAGATAGCCCTTCTGCTCCATGTTCATCCCAACACAGTGAGGCACTGGGCCAATAGAGGGCTGCTCCATGCCTACCGGCTGGGGCCGAGAGGCGACCGCAGGTTCAAGCATGAAGATGTAGACAGCTTTATCACGCAGGGCGATAACCATAAACCATAACAGCCCTTCACTCTGGCAGCAAAGCCCAGCTATGCTGACATTAGCTTGAGCCGCCTGATCAAATGATTTCCTGAAATAGGCGAAGGCAAGCACAGTCAAAGCTTCAAAGAAGGTCAAAGACTGCCTTATTTTTCCTTCACGGCGTTCAGGGTTTTGGCTCACCACAGTGGCATAAGACATAAAAACATACCGCAATGACAACCCTTCTGGGACTTTGCCATAGGTATCACCTCTCCCTCTGTCCAATCAATAGGTAGTAGGAGAAAAGTCATATGACCATTTTCTAGTGCAAAACAGTACTAATAGGTGATGTCAACCAAGCTAGCTGGCTGTTAGATTTAACCTGCCGTGAGAGCACTGAGATACCTAGTCATGCCATTACTGCTAACTGGCTTTTGGTTGCATCTGGAGGCAGTCTCCCAGGACGCTGTGTCCAGCGCCAATAGTGACACTATAAGCTATGTCTCCTCTGATAATAGCTACGTAAACAAGGCCGAGTCACCAAGCTACGCCTCCCCCCTTGAAGCAGCATATTCTTCCAATGACAGCTATCTGTCTCAGCGCTGGGGAATAAGTAGGATCGAGGCCCCCCAAGCGGGGCACATAGCTAAAGGAGGTCAGCCAATCATCGTTGCCGTCCTCGATACTGGCATTGATGAGGGTAATCAAGATTTGGCTGATAAACTGGTGGCCGAGGTCAATTTCACCGATAGCCCGACAAGCAATGACCTCTATGGGCACGGGACTCATATGGCTGGCACCATTGCCGCCATCGCTCCTGAATGTCAGTTAATGAACGTTAAGGTAGCTGATGACACAGGCAGGTGCCAGACATCGGTGGTAGCTAAAGGCATCATATGGGCAGTAGACCACGGAGCCGACGTTATTAACATAAGCCTTTGCATGAAATCGTCACCAGATTTGGAAGAGGCGGGAAACTATGCCTGGAGGCAGGGAGTGGTAATTGTGGCAGCGGCAGGCAACGAAGGCAAGTCAACGCCAGTCTATCCCGCTTACTATGCCAACTGCCTCGCCGTGGCTGCTACTGATGAAAGCGACTCTCTGGCATTGTTATCTGGCCATGGCGATTGGGTGGATGTGGCAGCTCCGGGTTTTAACATTTACTCTGAGTTACCCCACAACCAATATGGTTACAAAAGTGGCACCTCCTCAGCGGTAGCTCATGTCTCCGGCGTGGCGGCCCTGGTTTTCAGTGTGGCTGAGGATGCCAACGGCAATGGCCTGATAAATGATGAAGTGCGGCAGGCAATTGAAGATGCTTGCTATCCCATCAACGCCGAGGGCATGGGAAAAGGGCGTGTCAGTGCTCTGGAGGCGATGACAAAGGTAATATCCTTAAGTTAGCCTCTTCGCCTCTTTGCTCCAATAGTTGTAGCGCTCCTCAGTAACTGGTCAGCAATAATCTTAGAAGCAGAGTCAGAAGGCAGTGACTCTGTCAATTTGATTATCCTGAGATTGTTTAAAAAAGTAGTTGCCCAATTTATTGGGCCACTGTGCCTAGTAAAACTAGGCCTGATGAATCAGGCAACTACATTTTTGGGATTCCTCGCTTACGCTCGTTCGTGTCATTGCGAGCCGTGCAGCAGCTTAACTTCGTAGTGCGAGGCTTTAGCCTCGCGCCGCACGACCCTAAAGGGTCGTACTACAAAGGGGAAACTAATCGTAGTGGCGGAGTTCATCTCCGCCTCAGGTCGGGGACAAGCCCCGACACTACGAGAACGTGTCGCTAAGGTACTGAACGAGTACATTAGCTTGATTTTGACTCTCTTTTAAGTTATAGTAATACCAAGAATATTTCAATATCAAATTGGAGGTAAAGAATATGCCGAAAGTAATAAATAGAACAGCCCTTACTAGGAAATCCCAGATTACTTTGCCAAAGAAAATAAGGGAGATTTTAAAAGTGAAACCTGGAGACCAGATTAGTTTCCAGATAGAGGGTAACGAGGTCAAGGTCGTCCCTGTTCCTTCTTTGCTTAAGGAGAACTTTGGCAAGGTAAAGCCAAGAAGAATGCCTGAAGAGTTTAAGGAGCTAAGAAGAGATTTTGAGGAAGGAGTTGGGAAGGAAGCCTTAAAGGGACTTTAAAGCTCATGCGTTTTATAGATACAAACCTATTTCTTCGTTACTTCACCAGAGACGATGAGAAAAGGGCACAGGATGTCTTGGAATTGCTGAAGAGAGTGGAGAGGAACGAAGAGAAAGTTATTACCAGCCCTTTAGTGATTTTTGAGTTAGTATTTACTCTGGAGAGCTACTACAAAGTTCCAAGAAAGGAAATTAAAAAGCTTCTCCAACCTATTCTTGACCTCAGGGGTTTAAGATTGGATTTCAAGGACCTCCTTGAATCGGCACTGGAACTTTATTCCGAACAGGGAATCTCCTTTACCGATGCCTTCAATGCTTGCTTTATGCAAAAAAGAAAAATTAAGGAAATATATAGTTTTGATGAAGATTTTGACAAAATAGAAGGAATTAAGCGAGTTATTCCTTAATCCTCTCGCTAATGAACCCTTGCCTGCGTTAGCAAAGACCCGTAGCTATATTATCAAGCCCAGCATAACCAATCGTAGTGGCGGAGTTCATCTCCGCCTCAGGTCGGGGACAAGCCCCGACCCTACGCGGCTCACCCTGTTTGTCATTGCGAGGAGCGTGGCGAGGAAGCAATCTCACAACTATCCCACAGGGATTGCTTCACTTCGTTCGCAATGACAAGGAAAGAAAGTCATGTGTCACTAATCGTATGAACGAGTACAGAGTATTGCCTATTTGCCCAGGATTCATGTATACTTAAGTCATAGGACTTAAGTAGTGGCAAGGCTTAGATTACTAGTTGCTGAAGCAAACTTAAGGAAGGGCATCCTGCTCGGCATTGCTTTTGTCGGGTTAAATATCCTCGACGCCCGACTGACGGGAACCACTCTAGTACTTGGAGCTAGTGAGTTGAACCCCATCGCTGCTACAGGATTTGGCAGCAGCATGCTGCTCAAGGGGTTAATCGCCATTGTAATAGTCATTGCCTTGCTTTTCTTTAGGCGAGGTAACTTACTAAAGTGGTTAAGCCTGGGTATGCTCCTCATTGTATTGTGGAATGGTCTTGCCATCTGGTCATGGAGCTAGCGATATAAGGTACAACTAAACGCTCTCCAGGCTGGCATACTCTTTTGTCTTTGCTCCCCTCAAGCATTACAATAAAAACATGCATGATCAAACTGCTGAGGCTTTAAAGGGGCACGCTGCTGATTATATTGAAGCTCATTTTGAGGAGAGCGAAGCCACTCACATTGTTTACCGAGGGGAAAGGTTGGAGGAAGTAAACAGGACTTGTAGCTCTGGGGGAAATGTGCGTGCTTTGGTTAAGGGGGGCTGGGGATTTGTTAGTTTTAATAACCTTGATAAGTTAAGGGATAAGGTGGCTCTGGCAGTGGAGGAGGCGAAGTTGGCTAGCAGGGAAGAGCTTAAGCTTTCCTTACGGGAGCCCGTGGTGGACGTGGTGGCTCAATTCCACCCTCACCCTTCGCTGACCCTTCGCTATGCTCAGGGCTTCGACTCAGGACAGGCTCTTAGTCCTCTCCCATCAAGGGAGAGGAGGGACTCGGCAACTGTGCCATTAGCAGCAAAGAAAGAACTTCTTGATGAATACAACGATATTATTCTTTCCTCCCCTAAGATTCAAAGCACAAGAATTGCTTATCGTGATGTCAGACGCAAAGTTATTTTTGCCAATTCTGAAGGCAGTTACATAGAGCAAGGTAAGCCAGACCTCACCTTGCGGTTGACAGCCATAGCCAGGGAGAATAATGAAGTTCAGCAGGCTGGGTTGAGTTTGGGCAGTAATGGTGATTTTTCTGCGATAGAAGGTTTGCATCACCAGGTGCGGGAGCTAGCCAGGCGCGCCGCGGCTCTTCTTTCTGCCACTCAGGTAAAAGGAGGTGAATATACCGTAATTTTAGACCCTGTTTTAGCCGGAGTTTTTGTTCACGAGGCATTTGGACATTTATCGGAGTCGGATTTTGTTTACCAGAATGAGCAGCTACGCAACATCATGGCTTTAGGGCGAAGATTTGGTGCTAAGCACCTCAATATTGTTGACGATGCCACTATTCCTGATTTAAGGGGAAGCTATAAGTATGACGATGAAGGGATGCCGGCATCGAGAACCTATCTTATTCATGGAGGTGTTTTAGTGGGAAGGCTTCATTCCAGGGAAACAGCGGCTAAAATGGGAGAGAAGCCTACAGGGAACGCACGGGCCATTAGTTATCTCTTTCCTCCTATAGTGCGGATGACTAATACCTTTATTGAGCCCGGCAATTCGTCTTTTGAAGAAATGCTCAGTGAAATCAAAGAGGGTGTTTATGTTAAGGACTGGTATGGAGGAACGACTAGCTTAGAGATGTTTACTTTTTCCGCCGGGGAAGCCTACATGATTCGCCAGGGGAAATTGGCAGAGCTGCTACGTCCAGTGGTGCTAAGCGGCAACGTTTTTGTTACCCTGGGCAATATAGATGCTATTGGCAGCGACCTGAAGATGAATCAGGGTGGAGGCTGTGGCAAGGGAGGGCAATCTCCGTTGCCTGTTTCTAATGGCAGCCCGCATATCAGAGTTTGTAGTTGTCTAGTTGGAGGCCAAGAGAAATTAAAGAGCAAAGATAAAAATGCAAAATGACAGGGCCAAGAGAAATAAAAGAGCAAGAAGCAAAATGCAAAATGACAAAGCAAAATTTAAAAATGAACTCAAGAGCCGTGTCTATAAATTTGCATTGGAGGCAGGAGGAAGGAAGTGAAGTATTTTTGCATTTTAATCTGTAAATTTGACTTTTTATCTTTGACTTTTTCAATGGGAGGATGAAAGCTTTAGTCATTGAAGATGACAAAAATATCAGAGAAGCTATCTCGTTGATTTTCCAGCTAAGGTGGCCTGAAATGGAAGTGGCCTCCACTCCCTCGGGGAAAGAGGGCATAGCAATGGTGGAAACCGAGTCCCCTGATGTTGTCCTCTTAGACATAAACTTGCCTGACATCAGTGGTTTCCAGGTGCTCTCCGAAATACGCCGCTTCTCCGATGTCCCGGTGCTCGTTGCCACCGTAAGGGGAGAGGAAACCGATACGGTGAGGGGGCTAGAGCTGGGGGCTGATGATTATATCGTCAAACCTTTTAGCCACCTTGAGCTCTTAGCACGGGTCAAAGCAGTCCTGCGTCGCCATGGATTTCTGGCGGCCGAAGGGGCTGAGCCATTCAGCAGCGGAGGCTTGCGCATTGACTTCGCCCAAAGGAAAGTGTCCCTTCACAATGAGGAAGTAAAACTGACCCCTATTGAATATCAGCTTCTCTACCACCTGGCCAGGAGTGCCGACAAATTTGTATCCTCCTCTACACTTGTCTACAAGATATGGGGTGAGGATTACCCTGGAGCAGTCGAGAGCCTTAAGGTCCATATGAGGCATCTACGGGAGAAGCTCGAGGAAGACCCTGCTAACCCCAAGCTCATACTCACCGAGCACGGCAAGGGATACCGCCTGGCGAAAGGCGTGGAGTAGGAAAGAGCAAAAATCAAAACATGATAAATCCTAAACAATATTAAATGACCAAAATCCAAAGGAACTAAACGACCTTGAATTTGAAATTTGGAAATTAGAATTTCATAATCAGCCATTCTTAACCAAATCTTAACCTATTCTTAACCTTCTCTTAACCTTCCTTAACTCGTTTCTTAACCTACCATATTTTACAATCTGTGGTAATGAAAATAGGTGAATTGGTGGGGACAGAGGCCATGGGTAACCGCAGAATTCATTCTAGACGGCTATCGTGCCAGGGAGCGGATTTGAGGAAATCTCTTCGAGGCAAGGAAAACGCACATGCGTAAGTTTAGCAGATTAATCACTTTCATGAGCGGCCTGATGCTGGTTACCATGGTGCTTGCCCTCGTGCCCCTTCCTGTCTCAGCGGACACAGTGCCTCCTTCGGTTAGCACTAAGAATGCCAGCGATGTAAGCAGCACTGGAGCCACCTTAAATGGCAAGTTAGATTTCCTGGGCACAGCCTCAAGCGTGGATGTCTCCTTTGAGTGGGGGACTACCTCGGGGTCTTATCCCAATGAGACTACCGCAGAGGCAATGAGTGCCACGGGAGCCTTCAGTTTCGACTTAAGTGGCTTAGACCCCAATACCAGCTACTACTTCAGAGTGAAGGCGGTGGGTGACGGCACCAGCTATGGTGCTGAAGAAGACTTCACCACAGGCACAACGCCGCCCTCGGCAACCACCAATGATGCCAGCGATATAACCACCACTGGAGTCACCTTAAATGGCAAGTTAGATTTTCTGGGGGCAGCCACAAGTGTGGATGTCACCTTTGAGTGGGGGACTAGTCCGGGGTCTTATTCTGATGAGACTACCGCAGAGACAATGAGTACCACGGAAGCCTTTAGCTTTGACCTCAGTGGCTTAAATCCCAGTACCAGCTACTACTTCAGAGTGAAGGCGGTGGGTGATGGCACCAGCTATGGTGCTGAAGAAGACTTCACCACGGACCTGCCGCAACCTTCGGTTAGCACCAATGATGCCACAGGTGTCGGCACCACCTCAGCCACCTTAAACATGTCTTATGATTTCAAGGATTATGGCTCAGGCTCCGTGAACTTTGCCTATAAACCAGATGGAGGTTCCTGGGCATATACCGGGGTGGTAGCCAAGTCTGGCTCTGGCTCCTACCTTGAGGCAATTAGCGATTTATCCTCCGGCACCACCTACTATTTCAAGGCTCAGATTACATATGACTCCACTACCATTGATGGTGCCGAGAAACAATTCACTACCTCAAAGGTAACACCAACAGTTACCACCAATGATGCCAGCGATATAACCACCACTGGAGCCACCTTAAATGGCAAGTTAGATTTCCTGGGCACAGCCTCAAGCGTGGATGTCTCCTTTGAGTGGGGGACTACCTCGGGGTCTTATCCCAATGAGACTACCGCAGAGGCAATGAGTGCCACGGGAGCCTTCAGCTTCGACTTAAGTGGCTTAGACCCCAATACCACCTACTACTTCAGAGTGAAGGCGGTGGGTGATGCAATAAGCTATGGTGGTGAGAAGAGCTTCACCACAGGCACAACGCCGCCCTCGGCAACCACCAATGATGCCAGCGATATAACCACCACTGGAGTCACCTTAAATGGCAGCTTAACTAGCCTGGGCACAGCCACAAGTGTGGATGTCACCTTTGAGTGGGGGACTACCTCGGGGGCTCTGGGCGATGAGACTACCGCAGAGGCAATGAGTGCCACAGGAGCCTTTAGCTTTGACCTCAGTGGCTTAAATCCCGATACCAGCTACTACTTCAGAGCTAAGGCGGTGGGTGATGGCACCAGCCATGGTGGTGAGAGGGGCTTTACCACAACTGAGGATGAAGAAAGAGGAGGTGAAGCTGGAGGCGGAGGCGCGCCAGGTTATTGGGTCGTAATCATAGATAACCTGGGTAAGATAACCGAAGCCAGGGTTAGCCCCTCAGGTGAGCTCCTTGAATCGGTAAGGGCAACTGATGCCGAAGGACAAATAGCTCTGGAGCTTGAGCGTGGGACCAAGATACTTTGCCCTGACGGCAAAGTACCCCAAAGGCTGGAAATGAAGACGATTCAGATACTGCCGCCTGAGGACATGGTAATTTTAGGGCAGGTCTACAGGCTTGATGCTTACCTTTACGAATATAGCCCAAACCCTTCCCTTTTCACCATATCACCGCCAGGCAAGCTAACTTTAAGCTATGACCTTAGCGAGTTACCCCTTAATTCTTTAGCGGTATTCGCTGCTTACTACGATACCCAGAAGGGTTGGGTGGAGTTCCCTTCTGCCGATATAACTGAGGCTGGCAAGCTGACAACGGAGATAAGTGGGTCTCTGTTTTTCACCATTATGGTAAAGCTGGGGCCGCCACCTTCACCGGCTGAGCCGGCTGAGCCATGCTTCCGACCCAGCAACCTGGTCATTGAGCCTGGAGAAGCAAAGCCAGGGCAGGAAATCACTATCAACCTTATCATCACCAATATCGGCGGTGCAGCGGGAACATGCACCTTAGAGCTCAAAGTTGATGGAGTGGTCAGGTCGGTAAAGAGCGTCACTTTAGAGCCTGGAGAGAGCGAGGTGGTGAGCTTCAGCATAACTGAGGACATGGAGGGGAAGCACATAGTGGAGATTGCTGACCTTAAGGGCGATTTCAGTATTGTGATAATCTCCCGTCCCTGGTGGCTTCTAAGCACGGCAGCTATACCTCCCGTGATTATCAGCCTTGAGCGCAGAAGAAGGTGGAAACAGAGGGTTGAGTGGAGCATCGGGTTAAAGACCAAAGATTGGCTTGTTAAATGAAAGAAATTTAAAAATCAAAATGAAAAATGCAAAATTTTTGGGGATTCAGTAGTCAGTAGCCAGTTTCTCTATAGCCCAAGGCCATTCTTTAACCGCCCATCAAGTTTCTTCTGAATAGCGGGGCTGACCTCACCAAGTCGTCGAATAATTCTGGTTCTTTCGATAGTCAGGAGCTTCTTCAACTTGAAGACTGAAGCCTTCTTCAGCCCGGTTTTCGTGAAATCGGGATGATCTGCTGTCAGCAGAAAATCAGTTGCCGACAATTCTCCAGGGGGCGCTATAGAAGAAATAAAGGTGATAACAACATCAAGCTCTTGTGGATTAGAAGAGATTATGATTGCTGGTCGCAGCTTTTTCGCAGTTAGATCGGTAAAAGGAAAGGGGACAAGCACAATATCACCTCGCTTAAGGCGAGTTTGCGGCATATCAATCGATCCCTTCCCCGTCTTCGATGGTATAAATGTCTTCGTCAGAATGGTTGAGGAAATTGTAACTGCCAGCTTGTTCAGCTATCTCAGCAATAAGGGAGGAAGGTATGTCATCAGCCAAAACGAATATTTCCACCCTTTGTTGGTCAGGGAGAGCTAACTTTTGTAAGGGCTTGAGAACACCATTCTCATAAATTGCTTGAATTCTGGATGGCATTATTAACTTCCATGGTGAGGATAGCAAAAGGGGTAAGCAGATGTCAATAAGAAATGAGGAATTAGTCGGAAGGGAATGAAGCATTTTTGCATGTTGAATCACCTTCACCTTGAACCAGTGAGGAACTTGAGATGGCAAGCAACATCAGGATAAGCGATAAAGATAGCCAGGCAATCGGAGCTTACCTTGATGCCGATTTGATAGGAAGGTCAATGTTTATCTTACCAAGAGAATCTAAGGGAAGGCGCATGCTAGCATCTAAAATTTCTATTCCGAAGATAGCACCAGAATGATCGATGTCCATCAATATCCCATCTTGCAACTTGATGGTTTTGTTTACACTCCCCTGTCGGAACTGGATATACAGGGCATCAACTTGCTCATCGAAGCTAATATTCACTTCGCACCTCCTACAGCCAATAGGCAGTGATGATAATCGTATTTTCGCCTTCTTGGCGATAAACTACTTCAAGTGTATTGCCCGAGAGTTCCTTTCTAGCCATAAGGCGCCCCTTAAACCCAGGTATAACCTCATCTGGCTGGAGAATAGCTTGTTCAATCTGACTTGGCATGACCTTTCTTTGTTTTATCCGCGTACTAACATGCTTAGTATAAACGAAAGGCATATGAAAAGATACCACGGATTGAGTTCAAACATCAACGATAATGCAAAGTTTGATGTGGAAGCGAGGCCTTTTTACATTTTGAATCGTAATTTTGCTTTTTTATCTTTGAATTTTAATCTCTCGCTCAGAATGACGACCCCTACTGGCTTCTGTATTCTGACTCCCGACTACTGAATTTTGGTTGAGAATTAAGTTAGTTCCAGCTGAATTTTCATTGCCTTTTCAATCTGGATTATCTCTTCTCTTTCTAACTTCCCTATAAGAGTAAGGAGGCGACTCTTGTCAAGAGTGCGAATTTGGTCAGCTTTAACCTTGGAATCCTTGGGAAGATTCCCGGCACCTTTAGGTAGAAACACCTCAAAGGGATAAATCTTCTGGAGGTTTCTAGAGGTTAAGGGTAAGATGGTTACTGTGGCTGAAAATTCATTGTTCTTGTCATTAGAAACGACCACAACAGGGCGAGTCTTTGAAATCTCCCTTCCCACCACTGGATCCAGGACAGTAAGGTATATTTCTCCCCTTTTAATATTCATCCCACCCTTCTAAATCAACAGGCTCAAATTCTTTCGTTATGTTAAGGCTTTCTTGTCTAGCAGATTTATAGCCTTCTTCCAGGAGCGTTTGGAGCTGTTCATTTTGAATCTTTTCAATCCTTTGTCTCAAAGTTTCAGCAATGAAACGGCTCTTCTTTCTGGTTCCAGCCAAGTTATCCAATTGCCGGGCAAGCTCTTCGGGAAGGGTGACATTCAATCGAACTGTATTCATAATACACCTCCATATGACTAATTATTCTGCGTATTTATAATACATTATTTTAAAGAGGTTTATCAAGGGAAAGAGCAAAAATCAAAACATGATAAACCCTAAACAATATCGAAGCGCTAATGACTAAAATTCAAAGCAAGATGAGTTTTGGTATTTGAATTTGGAATTTGTTTAGGATTTAGAGCTTAGATATTAGAATTTCATAATAGCCATTCTTAACCAAATCTTAACCTTTCTTAACCCATTTCTTAACCTGCCATATTTTACAATCTGTGGTAATGAAAATAGATGAATTGGTGGGGACAGAGGCCATAGTTAACCGCGGAATTCATCCTAGACGGCTACCGTGCCAGGGAGCGGATTTGAGGAAATCTCTTCGAGGCAAGGAAAAGGCACATGCGTAAGTTTAACAGATTAATCACTTTCATGAGCGGCCTGATGCTGGTTGCCATGCTGCTTGCCCTCGTGCCCCTTCCTGTCTCAGCGGACACAGTGCCTCCTTTGGTTAGCACTAAGAATGCCAGCGACATAACCACCACTGGAGCCACCTTAAATGGCGACCTGACGGATAGGGGCACAGCCACAAGTGTGGATGTCACCTTTGAGTGGGGGATTAACAAGAACGGGCCTTATACTAATGAAACTACCCCATCGCAGGCAATGAATACTACAGGAGCCTTTAGCTTCAACGTCACTGGCTTAGACGGCGGTACCACCTACTACTTCAGGGCCAAGGCGGTGGGTGATGACACAAGCTATGGCAAGGAGAAGAACTTCACCACAGTAACAATAGTGACAACCGAAGCTGCCAGTGATATTACTGCCAACTCAGCCACCTTAAACGGCAACTTGGATTCACTGGGCGCAGCCTCAACTGTGGAGGTCTCCTTTCAGTGGGGGACTGCTACAGGGTCCTATTCTTATAACACTACCGCGCAGGCAATGAGTACCACGGGAAAGTTTAGCTCTCCCCTCAGTGGCTTAGATGTTGATACTACCTATTACTTCAGGGCTAAAGCGGATGGCGGTGTTTATGGCACCAGCTATGGTGATGAGAAACACTTCACCACGACTACAACGCCTAGTCCTAGCACATTGTATGTCGATGATGACCACTTTGCCACTATCCAAGATGCTATTGATGCCGCTAGCTCTGGCGATACCATTTCTGTAGCTGCCGGGACATATATTGAGAATGTTGAGGTAGACAAGCAGCAACTTACTCTCACCGGTGACCTCAGCCAGCCCAGCAATGTTGTCGTGGATGCAGGTGGTAGTGGCAGTGCTATTAAGCTAACTGTAAATGGCTGCGTGTTACAGGGATTCAAAGTTCAGAACGGTGAGTATGGAATCTATCTCGATCACAGTGACAACAACACGTTGACTGGAAACACTGCTAACTCAAATACCGAGTATGGAATCTATCTCGACCACAGTGACAACAACACGTTGACTGAAAACACTGCTAACTCAAATAGCGAATGTGGGATTTATCTGGACAACAGTGACAGCAACACATTGACCAGTAACATTGCTAACTCAAATACCAAGCATGGAATCTATCTCGACGGAACCGAGGGAAGCCACGGTAACACTCTCACCGGGAATACCGCAAATCAGAACGGCGAGTACGGGATTTATGTCGACAAGAGTAGCAACAACACCCTGACCGGAAACACCATAAGCGGGAATAATGGCTACGGAGTCAATCTGGACGGAAGCAATTACAGCACACTGACCCAAAACCATATTACTAGCAACAATATAGGTGTCAAGATTGAAGGATCTGTTGATGCATCTACTATTAGCATAAACTTCAACAACATACACGGCAACACAGAGTATGGAGTGGAGAACAGTGGCAGCGGAACAGCAGACGCCACCAACAATTGGTGGGGGGCTAATGACGGACCGAGCAGTGGTGCTGGAGTGATCGACCCCGTGACTGGTGAACCAGCGGATGGAAGCGGCGATGAAGTCTCTGCTAATGTCCATTTTGATCCCTGGCTCGGGGCTGGGGTAGAAGATAGTAAAACGTGGACAACAGCCTCCGGCGATGACACCGTTGACGCTAAAACTGAGGCTGATACCGAAGTTACCAAGAGCGGGGATGGGACGCCGATTATAACTGTGGCTAAATATGAGAGCAATCCTGGCGGCACGATTCCCGGCGGCTTTACCGCTGCCGATGAATATATTGATGTGCATCTCGACAGCACTGAGGATGTTGGCCAGATTGAAATTAAGAATTATTACACCGCAACTCAGGTCGCCGGGCTTGTTGAATCATCATTAACAATGAGGTGGTGGAATGGCGAAAGCTGGGTGCAGTGCTCAAATAGCGGCCTAGATACGAATGATGTCAATGGCTATAGCGGCTATGTCTGGGCGATAATAACTGCCGACACCACGCCTAATTTAACTGACCTTAGTGGTGCTGTATTTGGAATTATAGGAACTTCTCCACCAACCGAGGGTGAAGAGGGCGAAGCCGAGGACGAAGCTGGAGGCGGCGGAGGTGGAGGAGCGCTAGGTTATTGGGTCGTAATTATAGATAACCTGGGTAAGATAACCGAAGCCAAGGTTAGCCCCTCAGGTGAGCTCCTTGAATCAGTAAGGGCAACCGATGCCGAAGGACAAATAGCTCTGGAGCTTGACCGTGGCACCAAGATACTCTGCCCTGGCGGCAAAGTGCCTCAAAGGCTGGAAATGAAGACGATTCAGATACTGCTGCCCCAGGACATGGTAGTTTTAGGGCAGGTCTACAGGCTCGATGCCTACCTTTACGAATATAGCCCAAACCCTTCCCTTTTCACCATATCACCGCCAGGCAAGCTAGCCTTGAGCTATGACCTTAGCGAGTTACCCCTTAATTCTTTAGCGGTATTCGCTGCTTACTACGATACCCAGAAGGGCTGGGTGGAGTTCCCTTCTGCCGATATAACTGAGGCTGGCAAGCTGACAACGGAGATAAGCGGGCCTATGATTTTCACTCTTATGGTAAAGCTGGGGCCGCCACCTTCACTGGCTGAGCCGGGCTTCCGACCCAGCAACCTGGTCATTGAGCCCGGGGAAGCAAATCCAAGGCAGGAAATCAGCATCAGCCTTATTGTCACCAATATCGGCGGTGCAGCGGGAACATGCACTTTAGAACTCAAAGTTGATGGAGTGGTCAGGTCGGTAAAGAGCGTTAGCCTGGAGCCTGGAGAGAGCGAGGTGGTGAGCTTCAGCATAACTGAGGACATGGAGGGGAAGCACATGGTGGAGATTGCCGACCTTAAGGGCGATTTCAGTATTGTGCTAATCCCTTTCCCCTGGTGGCTTCTAAGCACGGCAGCTATACCTCCCGTGATTATCATCCTTGAGCGCAGAAGAAGGTGGAAACAGAGGGTTGCGTGGAGCACCGGGTTGAAAACTAAGGACTGGCTGGTAAAATGAGCGAAACGAAATAAAAATGTAAAAATAAAAATGCAAAATGACAGAGCAAAGGAAAATTAAAGAGCAAAAGTAAAAATGCAAAATTGGGGAGGAATTCAGGAGTCAGGAGCCAGTAGTCAGTAGGTGGAGCGGGGCTACTGAATTCTGATTACTGGCTACTAAGTTTTGACTTTTTATCTTTGAACTTTGATTTTGTTAAGGGGGTAGCAAATGGCTAACATTAATCGAGAAAAAGAAGAACAATTAGCTCTGGCTAATACGTTGAGCCGCATCATTCTCTCCAGTTCGAATATAAACGAGCTGACTGAAGGTTTCGCCAAAGAGCTAAAGAGGTTCATGTCTATTGACTGGGGGACTATTGCCTGGATAGAAAGCCAGGCTACCGTTCGTTTTTTGCCCCTGTCAGGCAAAATAAGCGCGGCTCGTGATTTTGGGAGCACGCTCCCTCTGGAAAAAACGCCCGTAGCCTGGGTAAGGGAAAATAAAAGGGCGCTGGTAGAGCCTGACCTTAACAAAAGCAGACACCCATGGACCGGCAGCTTTCTAGTTAAACTAAGGGAACATGGCACAAGGTCAGTGGTATTGATGCCCCTTTTCTCAGAAGGGGAAGTCTTTGGCAGTCTTATTGTGGGCAGCAGAAAGCCAAATGCCTATAGGGAGAGGGAGCTAAAGCTGTTGAAGTACACTACCTCCCAGTTAGCTTTGCCCCTGGCTAACAGTTTATTGCTTCAGAAGCGGCTGAGCACACTTGTTCGGGATTTGAAAACTCCTCTCACCCCTGTGATAGCTTCCAGCGGTTTGCTGGCTGAGCAGCTCCAAGCTGAGCCCGAGAGTGCTGAAGCCAAGCTGAGCCAGAATATCTACCGTGGTGCTCAGGAGCTGCAAACTAAACTCTCAAAACTCCCGGATGCAGACAGAACGAGACAGGATACCTAGCACCACAGTTCCTGAAACAAATTCAAATTTCCAAATTCAAATACCAAAACTCTTTCCCTTTTGAATTTTGGTCATTAGTGCTTTGGTATTGTTTAGGATTTCATATTTAGCATTTAGTATTTCTAGTCAATTGGGCAACTACATTTTTAAATGGCCTCTGTCATTGTGAGGAGCGTGAGCGGTTGCGAGGCGTAGCCGAAGCAAACTCGGAGCGGGATTCCTCGCTTACGCTCGTTCGTGTCATTGCGAGCCGTGCAGCAGCTTAACTTCGTAGTGCGAGGCTTTAGCCTCGCGCCGCACGACCCTAAAGGGTCGTACTACAAAGGGGAAGCTAATCGTAGTGGCGGAGTTCATCTCCGCCTCAGGTCGGGGATAAGCCCCGACACTACGAGAACGTGTCGCTAAGGTACTGAACGAGTATTTCGGCTGTTAATTTGCCCAGGATTTGTGTATGCTTAAGTCCTAGGACTTAAGTAGTGGCAAGGTTTAGATTACTAGTTGCTGAAGCAAACTTAAGGAAGGGCATCCTGCTCGGCATTGCTTTTGTCGGGTTAAATATCCTCGATGCCCGACTGACGGGAACCGCTCTAGTACTTGGAGCTAGTGAGTTGAACCCCATTGCTGCTACAGGATTTGGCAGCAGCATGCTGCTTAAAGGGGTTAATCGCCATTGTGATAG
>JAGMBH010000050.1 GCA_023129815.1 Dehalococcoidia bacterium | reverse complement strand
TCCAAAGCTTTCTCTTTGGCTCTACTCTCTTCAGCAATTATTACTCTCCTAAAGTGGTCTATTCTATCGGGTTGGAAAAACATGTGCTCTGTTCTACAAAGTCCCACACCTTCGGCTCCAAGTTCTCTCGCTAGCTGCGCATCTTGGGGATTATCAACGTTTGCCATAACTTTTAACCTCTTAGCCAAATCTGTCCAAACTAAAAGTTCTTCTAGATCGCGACTAGGCTTGGGGGCAATGATGGGAGGTTTTCCTGCGATAACCTCCCCTTCGGTTCCGTCCAAAGTAATGTAGTCCCCTTTTCTGAATATTCTATTCCCCGCGACAAATTCCTCTCTCACCTCATTAATGTTTATGCCACTTGCGCCCACTATACAAGTTTTCCCCATGCCTCGAGTCACCACTGCGGCGTGTGATGTTATTCCCCCCGTGGAGGTCAGCACCCCTATGGCAGCCCTTATTCCCGAGAAATCATCGGCTGAGGTTTTATTTCTAACTAGAATAAAATCATCACCACCTTCGCGAGCGAGCTGAGCCAGCTCCTCTGGATCAAATATTATCTTCCCCGAAACAACCCCTGGGGAGGCGGGAAGACCAGTAGCAATGACTTCTTTTTCCGCTGTAGGATCTAGGGTAGGATGCAATAGTTGCTCTATATCCTCTGGAGCGATATAACGGAGAGCCTCCTTTTTGCTAATTAATTTTTCCCTCGCCATATCAATAGCAATTTTGACACCTGCTTGAGCTGTCCTTTTCCCGGCCCTCGTTTGTAAGATCCATAATTTTCCATCCTGGATAGTAAATTCAATATCCTGTAAATCTTTAAAGTGTCGTTCCAGTCTCTGAGAAATGTCTGAGAGCTCTTGGTAGCATTGAGGCATAATCTCTGCTAAATCGCTTATCGGTTGAGGAGTTCTAATGCCTGCTACTATATCCTCGCCTTGAGCATTGCACATAAATTCTCCAAAAAGCTTCCTTTCCCCTGTTGACGGATCGCGAGAGAAAACAACTCCAGCACCACTTCTGTTTCCCATATTCCCAAAAACCATAGCTTGAATATTTGCTGCTGTCCCCCACTCTGAGGGAATAGCATTAGCCTCTCTATACGCTATGGCTCTGGGTGTATTCCAGGACTCGAAGACAGCGGAAATGGCTCCCCAAAGTTGCACATAAGGGGCAGAGGGACACTCTTTACCGCTAACTTCTTTTATTTCGCTTTTCATTCTTTCTAGTAGATTCTTGAGGCCGTCAGCTGAGAATTCAGTATCTAGTGTAAGGCCCTTCCTCTCCTTTTCATCCTCCAAGAGTTTCTCGAAGACCTCCCCTTGCATTCCCATCACTATTTTGCCATACATTTGGATAAATCTTCGGTAGCTGTCGTAGGCAAATCTTTCGTTACTCGTACCTTTTGCTAAGCCACAAACGGTATTTTCATTTAAGCCTACGTTGAGTATGGTGTCCATCATACCTGGCATGGATACTCGGGCGCCCGAGCGCACAGAAAGAAGTAGGGGATTTCCCTTATCACCAAATTTCGCTCCCATAAGCTTTTCTATTTTGGCCAAATTCTCATCTACCTGATGTTTTAATTCTTTGGGATAGCTCTTATTATTCTGAAGGTAAAGGTTACAGACCTCAGATGTAATGGTAAATCCAGGAGGAACTGGGATTCCCATTCTTGACATCTCGGCAAGATTAGCTCCCTTCCCTCCTAAAATACTCTTTAGCTCTGCTTTTCCGTCCGCTGTGCCACCACCAAAAAAGTAAACGTATTTCGTTTCCATTTTTTATCCCCTCTTTTCAGTCTTTGATTTTAGACACCTTGTATATTGTAACACTTGCTGCTGCCAGAGAAGAGCAAAGTCCATTTAATGGCAAGTCCTACGGAAACCATCATCTAGGGACAGCGCATCTTTTCTCGCAGTCTTGGCAATATATCTTACGAGCTAGGCCACGAGCAGCGCCACCACTTAAAACTAAACCAATTTTTGGGATTTTAGACATTGGAATCCTCCTTAGTCTCTGAGTCGCTATTCCGCCGATTGCTCAATCTGCTCTTGATACGTCCTCAAAGTGGAAACAGCGTTAGCAATACTTCTTCTCAACCTTGGCGGAGAGGGTGGGATTCGAACCCACGGTCGCCAGAGGCGACACGCGCTCTCCAGGCGCGCCTGATAGGCCACTCCAGCACCTCTCCGCGGAGAGGGTGGGATTCGAACCCACGAGGCAATTGCTGCCCACCGCTTTTCGAGAGCGGCACCATCAACCACTCGGTCACCTCTCCTTAGCTGGAATAATAATTATACCATATGATGCATACCCGCTATGTGCTTTATAGCTCGCCCTTTATATAGTATGATTGTCTCATGTTATTAAGCTCCAGGAGCTATAACCTTTGATTTGGTTCAAGTTTGTTCTATGTCTAGCCATCATCCTATTTGCAGGGACGAAGTTGGCTTGGTATGGGGATGCTATTGCAGAGAAAACAGGCTTAGGACGAATATGGATAGGGCTGGTGCTTCTTGCTGCTATTACTACCATGCCTGAGCTGGTCACTAGTATGAGCTCAGTTGCTTTAGTTAGGCCCCCTTCCCCCGATTTAGCTTTGGGCACCCTTTTTGGAAGTTGCTCGTTCAATCTCTCTATCCTGGCTTTGCTAGATATTCTGCACCGCTCTACCCCGGTCTTGACCGAAGCAAGTCTGAGACATACAGCATCGGCTGGCTGGGGGATATTGCTTATTGCTATTGCCGCTGGGAGTATCCTTGCTGGAGCGAGGTTTTCTGGATTGGCTCTGGGACGGGTGGGCGTACCAAGCATTATTATTCTTGTGGTGTATTTGGTAGGTATGAGACAAATGTTCCTCTCTGAACGTGGCCACCAATCGGCCACAGCGAAAGCTGATTCTCTCCAATATAAGGAGATCCCGGCAAAGACAGCATATCTCAGATTTGCATTGGCCGCGGCAGCAATTATTGCCGCTGGAATATGGCTGTCATTCATTGGTAATAAGATTGCCGAGACTACTGGTTGGGGGGCCAGTTTTGTTGGCAGTTTATTCCTAGCTATCGCTACCTCGGCACCCGAGCTGGTAGTTGCTACAACTGCCCTGCGTATTGGAGCTATAGATATGGCAGTCGCCGATGTATTAGGCGCTAATATGCTTGATATCACCGTCATTTTCCCGGTTGACGTTTTTTATAGCAAGGGATTTATTCTCTCCTCAGTATCGGGTAGTCACCTTATTACTGCTGTGGTGGTAGTGGTGATGAACCTTCTTGTTATTCTTGGGCTCAGGTTACGACAGAGGCGCAAGACTTTTATTGTCATTAGTTGGTATGCCCTGGCTTTAATCGGGCTTTATATCTTTGGCGCCTATGCCTTATTTACCTCAGGCACAAGCTTAGGGTAAACCCTTATTTAAATGATTACCCTTTTCTTGACTCAGCTTTCCACCGGGAATAATATACCAGTGATAATTACAGATGCCACCTCAGCGTTAGAAGAATCCCTAGGAAGAACCTATGCTACATAAATGCCGCTACCTTATGTGGCTTATTTGGAAAAAGATTATTTACCGCCCGGTGTTATCGATCCTTCTCCTGCTAGTATTTGTCTACTTTGGTGCCACCTTCGCCGTTATGGCATATGAGAAGGTCGGGCTTGGCAGTGCCACAGCGCTGATCTTACCTGCTTTCTTTGGCGAATTAGGAATAGTAGAAAGCCCATTCTTAGCAGTCCGGATTAGCATTGTGGCTGGACTGATAGCTAGCATTACCTTTCTAGCCATCATTACGGCTAAAATCACAAGCTTGCTTGTTGAATTCATTAGGAGAGGAGGAAGCATGGTGAAAAAGGTCAATTTTTCGGGTCACATTGTAATCTGTGGCTGGAATTTCCAGGGAGAGCGAATCGTTAACCAGCTACTGCCGCCTAACCAGAAGCAATACCGACACATCGTGGTTCTGGCCAATACAGAGCAACGACCAGTAAAAGATGAGCGTGTTGAGTTCATAAAAGGTGACTCCACTCAGGAAGAAAACCTGGTTCGAGCTGGGGTGATGAGAGCCGACAGCGTTATTGTGCTCACCGACCTTTCCAAGAGTGCTAATGAGGCTGATGCTGAAGCTCTTATGGTGGTGCTGGCAGTGGAATCTCTAAACCGAAAAGTCCATACCTGTGTACAGCTCCTTAACTCCGCTAACCGTATGCATTTGGAGCGCGCCCATGCTGACGAGATTATTTGTCTCGATCAGCTTGGAGGGAACCTTGTTGTGGCTTCAGCCTTAAATCACGGCGTTTCGCGCGTAGTGGCGGAGTTATTAACCTTCAATATAGGCAGTGAGTTCTACCGTTACGATGGTCACTTATCAGATGCACTGGTGGGGAAGGAGTTTGCTGAGGTGGTGCAGGTACTGACACAGCGACGCATGATTCTCCTGGCTGTGGAGACCAATTACTCGGAAGAACTACGATTGCAACTAAGCGCTGATATCCTGTATAAGTTGCCAGAAGAGGAACGGGTGATGGTGGTTAATCCGCAGTCCCAGTACAAAATTCGCCAGGGCGATGCTCTCTTTGTAATTGCAGAATCAGAGCCGCCCAAACTCTGAAAGCTATGGTGTGGCGGTGCAGCAGTAGTGTGAAGTTTTAGCAATGCTAGGTCATCCAAAAGTGTTGATTAAATCACCTTGGAGTGCTAAACTGCGTTCGTGGCCCCTGTAGCTCAGAGGATAGAGCGCTGGCCTCCGGAGCCAGGTGCAAGGGTTCGAGTCCCTTCAGGGGTACATTCTTAACTAAAGGAGGTGTTTATGATATGGCACAACTAAAAAGAGATCCAATTGGGATAAGGTGGCATGGACGGGGCGGTCAAGGAGCAGTGACCGCAAGCAAGATCTTAGCAGAGGCAGGGAAATCTGAAGATAAGTATTTTTTGGGCTTGCCTGATTATGGAGCAGAGCGTGCCGGAGCTGCTATGCGCTCCTTTACTACGGTGAGCACTAAGCCAATAAGGGCTCTTTGTGAGATCGCTGAACCTGATGCAGTAGTGGTGCTTGATTCCACGCTTCTTGACGAAGTCAATGTGGTGGCTGGGCTTAAGGAGGACGGGGTACTTGTGATCAATACCACTGAATCTCCAGCTGATATTCGTTCTAAGTTAGGCTATAAGGGGAGAATATATGCGGTTGACGCTACTTCCATTTCTATAAAAAACTTGGGTAAAAATATCCCCAACATTCCTATGCTTGGCGCTCTGGCTCGGGCTGTCGAAGTAGTAACCAAGAGAAATTTGGTTAAAATGATTAGGGAATCACTCGGCGGTAAATTTAAGGAGGTAGTTGTTGTAGGAAATGTGAAAGCCTTTGAGAAAGCTTACGAGACGGTTCAAGCGGGCTAAAAATCTTTTGGAAGGAGAGTGCAAATGCGGCTAAAGAGTTGGAAAGAATTAGAGACAGGTGTGGTAATTCTCGAACCAGGTAACTCGGTACTGTACAGGACAGGCACTTGGCGTACATTTCGTCCAATAATTGATATGGAGAAATGTACTCACTGTATGTTCTGCTGGCTCTATTGTCCAGATGGCTCCATTATAGTTAAAGAGAGTAAAGTAATAGGAATTGATTATGAACATTGTAAAGGTTGTGGAATTTGTGCCTATGAGTGCCCGAAGAAGGTGATCACCATGATAGAAGAAGTTAAAGCAAGAACGGAGGAAGTAGAATGAGTGAAGTCATAGTAAAAAAGACTGAGGTCAAGGCGCTTGAAGGTGATAAGGCAGTTACTGAAGCAATGCGTCAGATAAATCCTGATATCGTGGCTGCTTATCCTGTTACCCCTCAAACTGAGATTGTTATGGAGTTCAGCCAATTCGTCGCCGAGGGCTTGGTAGATACTGAGTTTATCCCCGTGGAAAGCGAATTTGCTGCCATGAGCTCCTGTATAGGGGCTTCTTGTGCTGGTGCTCGAGCCATGTCGGCTACTTGTGGGCCTGGATTAGAACTTATGTGGGAGATGTTCTGGGTTGCCTCAGGGCTTCGCTGTCCTATTGTAATGGCAGTGGTTAATAGGTCTCATGCCGCTCCCCTTAATATACTTACAGACCAGACCGATATGATGGGATCTCGTGATACAGGCTGGGTTCAAATCTATGCCGAAAACCATCAAGAAGTTTACGATAACTTTATCCAGGCGGTACGCATAGCAGAGCACCCTGATGTTCTCCTACCAATAATGTCTGGTCACGCTGGCTTTGTTTTAGGGCATACCTTAGGTCGAGTTGAAGTCTTACCCGATGAGGTGGTAAGGAATTTTGTTGGAGAGTATAAACCCCTTTATTCCCTCTTAGATATAGATCATCCCAAAACTTTTGGAGCTTACGATCACTGGGATTATTTCTTCGAACACAGACGTCAGGTATTCGAAGCAATGAATAACGCCTTAAGAGTTATCCCAGAGATCGGGCAGGAATATGGCAAAATTAGCGGAAGGTATTATGGACTAGTTGAGCCTTACAAGCTTGACGATGCCGATGTAGTGATTATGATCATAGGTTCAGGGGCAGGTGCCTGCAGGGAAGCCGTGGATGAGATGCGAGAAAAGGGCACAAAGGCAGGGATGCTTAAAGTTCGTTGCTTTCGTCCCTTCCCAACTGAGGAAGTGGTAAAGGCCCTTAAGGATAAAAAGGCAGTGGCAGTGATGGATAGATGCGCTTGCTTTGGTGCTGA
>JAGMBH010000005.1 GCA_023129815.1 Dehalococcoidia bacterium | reverse complement strand
ATCAGGGTCATCCTGGGACTTTTCCCACCCACTTCAGGCAAGGCATTTATTCTAGGCAAGAATGTCGGGTGTGATGATGCCAGAGAAAAGGTTGGCTTTGTTCTCGAGGCTGATGGTTTGTATGACAATATGACCGCTTACGAAAATCTGGGTTACTATTGCCAGATTTATGGCATGCCCTCAGCTTTGAAAAGCAAAAGAATAGATGAAATGCTGGATCTAGTGGAACTAAGCGACAGAGCAGGGGATAAAGTATCCTCTTATTCCAAGGGAATGAGGCAGAAGCTAGCGCTAGCACGGTCTATGGTTCATGAGCCCGACCTCCTTATCTTCGATGAGCCCACCGCTGGCGTTGACCCTACAGGTCAGATGGAGGTGAGACAAATCCTTCTTAACTTAGCACAGAGGGGTAAGACCATTTTCCTAAGCTCTCACAACCTGGATGAAGTGCAGCGAATTTGCAACCGCATTGCTCTGATAGACCAAGGGGAAATAAAGCTCTATGGCGAGCTAGAGAAATTGAGAAGGGATATGGGCAGAAGAGAGGTAATCATAGAAACCGGGATAACAACTACGGAAGAAGCCAGGTTACTCGACAGGCTTGTGGCTGAGCTTGAAGCCTTACCTTATGTGACAAGCTGCCGCAGAGAAGCTCAAAAACTGCGTCTCCAGCTTGATGGTCGAGGTGACATCTCCGAGATAGTAGCCATGCTCTCCCAGAAGAGCATAGGTGTAGAGGAGGTCAGAAAGGGCGAAATATCCCTGGAGGAAATTTACGCCAAGGTGACAAAGGGAAGGGAATGATGAAACAGATAATGGTGATTGTGAAAAAGGATTTGAGGGAAACTATGCGCACCAAGGCTTTTTATGTCAGCATAGCCATGGTTTTATTCTTCATGGTAATGCTGGGCGGCGCAGTTAAAGGACAAATCAATACCTTAGTAGAGAAGGGTTTATCACCAGCAGAAATAAGCTCAGCCGCTCAACCACTCATGGGCACCACTGTCTTCATGCTTTCTCTGATGTTGATGATGCTATTTTGCATGTATATCAACGCCTATACGCTTACCATGGAGAAAGTAAAACGCTCCATAGAGTCTTTACTATGTACACCATTGAGCCTGAGGCAAATTTGCCTCGGAAAAAGTTTGGCAGTATTTTTGCCCAGTGTGATTTTGGGTCTGCTATTTGCCTTTGGTGCAATAGCTGGCATAAATCAATTCTTTATAGCTCCTAAAATAGGGCAGTTTGTCATGCCTGGTGCAGCACCATTAATAGCAACCCTGGTAGCTGTGCCTCTGATAGTCTTTTTCCTTGTTACTTTAATGATAGCGCTACAACTCATAATCACCAACATCCGTTGGATTCACGCTGCCCTCATGGGCCTAATATTTGGTGTTGGCTTTGGGCTCTCCCCCGTCTTAAGGTTTGGCTCTGCATCATGGAGCATTGTCTTTATCTCCCTAGGAGTTGCCGCTGTCTTAGCCCTAGTGACAATTTACCTCTCCCGCCTGGTCACCAAGGAAAGAATCGTGCTCAGCAGCAAAGGATAAGCTTGGCAAATGGCTGTGCTCCGATGTTTTCCCAGTTTTAGGGCTTGCTACTTAAAGCCAATCCCTTCTATCTCTATGAGATTGCTACTAAGTTTTGTCTTAGCGCCGAGAAATTCCTCAATCAACCATAGGTTTGTCTCTACATGTTCGGTAATCCTAGGAATTGAGTACCTGCTAGTTCCATCAGCCAAGCCAGCATAGATTATGAGCTGGTCTGCTATATATCTATCAACCGCGGCACCAATTTTAACATCCTCTACAAAGCTTTGGGCTACATACCTCCCGATGGACTCGGAACTTCTTCCCGGCTTTCCCGCTCTATCCGAGCCAATACTGCTACCTAAACTCGTCTTAGCATATATTGCCAGGGCAGCACCCTCCTGAAGCGAGCTCTCGTCGTAAATTTCTTCGAGTTCAGCCTTATAGCCATAAGAGCCTAATGCCTTCTGGCATTCCTCTGCCATCCGATGGCTCACTTTCCTTCCCTTCAAATGAGAGGAGAGGGCGATTCCTTTAATACCGAGAACCTCCCCTTGTTCAGTGAGGCTCAAAGGTTTTAATTTCTTTACCGGCTCAACTTCAATTTCTATAATCCCGCCTCCTCGTGGCACGTAGCCAGGGCGAACTATCTCAAGCTCAGCATGAATTCCCATCTGTTCCAAAATTGGAAGCAAAACAAATTTCATATGATAGGCAGAGGGGGCAAAATCCTGGAATAGCCCGCCTTCAAGCCTAAATTTGGAAGGCTTTCCCGCAAAGCAGGCTAAGGGCAGAAGAGTTTGTGCCATCATTGTGGTTGACCCTGCTGTCCCTATATCCCAGTGATACTCCCCTCCTTTAAACCTTTCCTTTGGAGCATAGGTAATCTCCTTAGAACCCACCACGGCATTACTCGCTGTGCCTTGGCACATCTCCTGACAAGCCTGGATAACCTTGAGGTGTTGCGCTCTTAATCCCGGTTTCTTCCTCTTCGCCCTGATATTTTCTATCTTTATCCCCTTCCCAAGCAGGCTAGCCAGAGCTACAGAATAGCGGACTATAGTTCCACTTCCAGACTTGGCGCCGCCATCTATAATCTTCATGTTGAGACAATGCTATTTATATGCTGAGTAGGCAAAGTCAGTCAGTAGTCTCATCATTTACGGCATGCTTCTCCACGATGACGGACATGATAAATGGTCACGCCTTTCGTTTTGACGTCCACTTGGTAGATTACCCTGTAATCCCCAACTCGAATTCGATAATCTCGTTCTGAGCCTCGAAGTTTACGGCATTGTG
>JAGMBH010000049.1 GCA_023129815.1 Dehalococcoidia bacterium | reverse complement strand
TTGCCACTATAGCGGATATAATCCCGGCGTACTAGAATTTCTTCCAACTGCCTTTGTATTTTGTCCTTCAATGTGCAGAGGGCATTAAAAAGCTTTTTCATACGACCCATCATATCACCTTGCATACAATCATCGAATACCTCTCGATATCTCTTCTCATATTCTTTTTGCTTATCTCCATTTGTTTTAACCACTATTACATTCTCGCCATCAACGCAGAGGATCATAACTGCTCGCCCTGTCTGGGCTGTCGCCTCTTGCCAGCTAAAGTGAAAGGCCACAGGCTTCTCTCCTGCAAGCGTCAAACCTAAACGCTTGACCATAGGTTTCTCAAATTCTGGCGTCAGCCTTGATCCAGGGTAGTCGCAACCCCTAACCCTGAGCTCCATTTTCGTCTCGCCCTCCTTCACCAGATCCTCTAGCAAATTCTCACCCAAGTCTATATATTGTGCATGTTTTTCTTTCCAAGCCTCATAATCCGCCCACAACGATTTGAAAGGCAAATGCTCCCCAAGATATTTAAAAAGTGGCCCCTCCTCCACATTCCTACAGTCTGTTAAAGTATCCTGACCAATTTTGAATGCATCCAGTTTAATACTATCCTTCCACTTTATAATTAGCTCTCTTATCTCAGCCATATGTTCGGCCGTTGCATCTTCTAATCTCCTTCTCCTCACTCGCTCCGTCCTTTCCTCTTCCTCAGCAAGCTCTAAATGACGCTTCATTGTCCTCTGATCCCAAATGCCAAAACTCTTCATTATTTCAGCGTATGTAGCGCCATCTCTATGAAGCCGAAGCATTCTCTTCCTTTGAGAGGGTGTTATTCTCCCTGGCATCTTTAAAAAATTACCTTTCCATTTTTTGCAGTTTGATAAGCTTTGAAAATGCCTTATTTTGTATTTTCAGCGCACTTCCTAACTTGCCATTTTGTATTTTACCACATTTACGTTTTCCCCGTACCACTTTATACTGGCAATTTAACTAGAAATACGGAAATTGGTTGAAGGCAAGTCCATATTAACTCTCCTTTAAAGTATAGCCCGCTTTCGACCAGAGCGGGCTATATTGTTAAAAGAGATGCTTTGTGGAAATTTCTGGCGGAACAGAGAGGAGGTGTTGCACAAATATGATGGAGCAAAGAATAGGTACTGTAGATAAGTTAAAGATCGTTTCTTTAGTAGAGGATTCTCCGAGATATGATTCCTACCTTAAAGGTTGCAACGGTATATCCTTTTGGCTTGAAGTAACATCAGGGGATATTCACAGAAATATTCTCTTCGATGTTGGGCCTGTAGCCGAACCAGTTATTTATAACGCAAAAAAACTCAATCTTAAGCTTTCTGAAGTAGACATGATAGTTTTATCACATTGTCATTTTGATCATACTGCGGGTTTAGCTGGCGTTATTCCTGAAATTGGGCATGAAGTCCCGATCTTTGGACACCCTGACATATTTAGACCAAATTTTACTTTAAAACCTGAATTCATGAACTATGCCATGGTTGGTGAAAACAGAAGAGAGAGCATAGAGCAACTTGGGGGTTATTTTATCCTTACAAGGTCGCCTATTGAACCGATTCCTGGTCTTATGGTGACTGGAGAAGTGGAAAGGAGCACTGATTTTGAAGAAGTTGGTGGTGTCTCCTGCTTTACAATTGATACCGACGGTAATCTTGTTCCTGATAACTTGAAAGATGACTATTCCATAGTGATTAACTTAAAGGATAGAGGTATTGTGATTATAACTGGTTGTGGCCATGCGGGGCCAGTTAATATCATTAAGCATTCCATCAAAATCTCCGGTGTAGATAAACTAGAAGGCATAATAGGCGGATTCCACCTTTTACAAGCTGGTCAAGAAAGAATAGACCTTACCATTGAAGAACTTAAAAAATTCAAGCCAAGATGGGTTGCCCCCATGCATTGCACCGGTGTGATACCTACAGCTAAGATAGCATTGGCTTTCAAGGATGAGTCCCGAGAAATGCATGCCGGGAATATTATTAATTTACCTTGAGAAATTTTTATGAATTTTATAAGGATAGGAAAATCTAAAGCAGAAAGGAGGTAAAAAGGGCTAGAAATAGAAAAGTTTAATCTGTTATGAAAAATAAAAAGGAGGGAAGAAAACGATGGAAAAGGGGAAAGGTGGACTTAAGAGAGAAGTAGGGCTATTTGGAGTTATAGCATTTGCGGCCGGGTCAGTTATAGGTGCAGGCCCGATGGTTCTGGCTGGTGGAGCTTCAGCGCTTTGTGGTCCCGCTGTCTGGCTGGCATATATTATTATTGGCATACCGCTGATAATCGTGGCCATTTCCTACGCGGGTGTGGCCTCTGCTATGCCTGTAGAAGGAGGTACATACTATTATCCTTCTAGAATATATTCACCTTTCTGGGGGTTCTTGTCAGGCTGGACTAGATGGTTGGCATACATTACGCCAATAGCTGTTACGGCCATAGCCTTTTCAGACCACATCCACACGGTGGCCCCGGTGATTCCTGCAGTGGTGCTTATGGTTGGGTTTATTGGGATTTTCTACATCTTGAATGTGCTGGGCATTAAAATATCATCGATAGCTCAGGTGATAATGTTTAGCATACTTGTAGTTGGTCTGCTTGTCTTTGGCTTTAAGGGGTTGACAAGCATCAACTCAGAATTTATGACGCCAATGCAACCTTTTGGCTTTAGCGGGACAGTAAAGGCCGCCGCTCTTCTCTTTTTCGCCTATGTAGGATTCACAATGGCTGCCGAAATTGGTGAAGAGGTAAAAAATCCCGGGAAAAATGTTCCCAGGGGAATGGTAATAGGAATATTACTTTGTGTTTTTGTATATGTTGTTATGTCTGTTGCGGCTTCTGGTAACCTAATTTGGTCTGAGCAGGCTGCCTCATCAACACCTATTTTTGATGCCGGTAAAGTTGTTTTGCCAGCAGCTGCCGCAACTATTTTCCTGCTGGTAGTTATCATGGCTGTTAGTACTTCGCAAAATGCTTTTCAACTGGGGTGTTCACGTATGCTTTTGACCTTGGGGCGGGACAAGGTAATTCCCGAGAAGCTTAGCTCAGTGAATCCGCGTTTCGGGACGCCAATCTGGGCCTTAAGTGCAAGTGTGCTTATTGCTCTAATATTTATAGCTTCCGGGAAAGGTTTGATATTTGCCTGTTATACTTGTAACCTCAACTTCCTCTTTAGCTATATAACAGTAATGGTTGCTACCATCTTTTTACCTCGGAACAAGCCAGACCTTTATGAAAAAGCACCATTTAAACTCAAGGGTGCCATGAACTATGTGCTTCCTATAATTGCCATAGTGGTTTCCATTATTTTTATGGCATTACAAGAACCAATGGCTATGGTGTGGACTGCAGTCTGGATAGCAATCGGATTAGGTATTTATTTCGTACGCAAGAGTCAATTAGCAAAAGTAGGTGTTAAGTTAGAAGACCTTCTGAAGCGTATGCCAGAAGAAATGGAATAACTTTAGCCAAACGAAACGCTGCTGCCAGGGATAAAAGTAGGCAAGTAGTGAAACTCTGCATCACGACCTTGAGTGAAGATACAGCTGGTAGAAGCTATCTTCTAGCTGAACTGGGGATGGGTATTTTGGTAGAAACGGATGACGTAAGCATCCTGTTTGATACTGGAGCAAGCATCTCGGCCAGTTACAATGCTGATGTTCTTGGAATTGACTTCAGTAAAATTGATAAGGTTGTCTTGAGTCACGGTCACTATGACCACACTGGTGGTCTACGTCAAGTCCTACGAAAAATTGGGGAAGGGGTAGAGATAATAGCTCACCCCGATATATGGGCAGCTAAATACAGTCGCACTCAAGGTCAAAAGGATAGATATAATGGCATACCTTTTCAGCGCCAGGAACTAGAAAAGCTCGGGGCTAACTTTAATCTGACCACAAAGTCAGTAGGGATAACTGATAGCATAATGACTACTGGTGAGATTCCTATGATAACTGACTTTGAGGAGGTAGAGCCCGTCTTTTTTGTAAAAGAGAATTCCGGCTGGCGGCTTGATGAGCTTCTAGATGACCAGGCGCTCATTATAAATGCCGAGTTAGGATTGATTGTCATTCTCGGTTGTGCTCACCGCGGCCTCATTAATACCTTATATTATGCTCAGCAGCTTACTGATGTAAAGCCAATATACATGGTATTAGGTGGCTGTCATCTTATTCATGCTTCTAAAGAGCGAATACTGTTGACCATCGCTGCTTTAAAAGAATTGAGCGTTCAAAGATTGGGATTGTGCCATTGCACTGGTCTGCCAGCAATTATGCTAATGGCTCACGAGTTCGGGGATAAGTTCTTTTTCAATAACGCTGGTATTCAGATACATGTGGTGGGCTCTGCCAGGGAAGACAAGGGCTAAAGCGCCAACCTCCCTCCCGTGCGCTGCCCTTGGCGTAATCGGGCAAGTGACATCCCACTGAGCGGAGGTGGTGCCTATCGAGATAAAAGGCTCTCAGGAAGGACCGAGCGAAGAAGTTTAGCAAGGAGGTGGTGTTATATGAAATAAATATACTGGGAGACGCACGAGCAACACATTAAAATTTTAAAGAAAGGAGATGAAAAGTGAGCGAGAAAAAGTTTATCGAAAAAGAATTAACAAGAACAAAAGGGCGTTGGAATAGGCATCTGAAGCTACATATAACTGTATTAGCCGTGGTGATAATCTGTGAACTTATTGGAGTTCATAAATTCAGTGTAGGCCCGGGGTTCATAGTGTTGCTGCCACTGCTTTATGCTGTGATATTGACCATAATCATTACCCCCGACGTTCTCGGAAAAGTCTTTAAAGGGCTAAAAAGGGTAGTATCAATGCAGGAATGTGAACTGGCGGTACCTCTGGTTATGATTTCCCTTGTGCCCCTTGCAGTAAAATATGGAACCTTAGTCGGCCCGGCTGTCCCGATAATAATAAAAGCTGGGCCGGCTTTTGTACTCCAGGAATTCGGAAACTTGGGCACAATATTCCTGGCTCTGCCAATCGCTCTGTTGCTTGGACTTAAAAGAGAATGCATTGGAGCTACAGTCAGCATTTGTCGAGAACCTACCCTGGCGGTTATAGGAGAATCCTATGGACTTGATTCAGCCGAAGGGAGAGGATTTTTTGGCACCTACATAACTGGAACAGTCCTCGGAGCAATCTTCTTTGGGCTGTTAGGAGGTTTCGGGATAGCAAGTGGACTACATCCTTTAGCACTGGCTATGGCTTGTGGGGTGGGAAGTGCATCTATGATGACAGCTTCATCAGCTTCATTGGCAACAGTAGTTCCAGAAATGAGTGATAAGATTCTTGCTTTTGCCGCAACCAGCAACCTGCTAACCGGAGTAACTGGAATGTACATGGTTATCTTTATCGGTTTGCCTTTAGTGAATAAGCTTTATTCAGTGCTACAACCTAAAATACAAAAGGGGGGTAGAGCCAAATGAAGAAACTTGATGCTGAAACATATCTGTCTCGGTTTAAGATGCTAGTAATCGTGGGAATCATAGTTATGATAGGAGGAAGAATTGGTTATGGTATTCCTATCACTCATGCTGTAGTGGGAATGATCTTCTGCATAATTATAGGCCTTGCTGGTTTCGCATTGAGAGACCTACTACCACTCAAAATACCAGCCATTGGCTATATTATGCTCATTGCTCTAATACTGACTATGCCCTATCTTGCTACAGCCGACTTTCTGCTCAAGTATCTAGGTCAAAGTAAAATAAACTTTTTGGGGACTTGTACTCCCGTACTGGCATACGCTGGCATTTCTATCGGGTTAACAGTTATTAAACTGGCCAAGTCGGGTTGGAAGCTTATTCTAGTTGCTTTTGTAGTGTTTTTAGGAACTTTCCTTGGTTCAGCAATAATAGCTCAGTTCGTGCTGAAATTGCTGGGTGAAATTTGAAATAGTCCCCAGGATATTCAAGGGGTTGGGTAGCAAGAGCTGCACTTTGCCCCTTGGATATCTTGTAAATAGCGAGGAGGTGTTTTACGAATTTGGAAGAATGTAAAAGTAAGGTTTGCAAAAGCATTGATGAGAAAAAAGGAGAATTGCTGACTATTGCCAGGGAAATATTGGAACATCCGGAGTTGGGATTTAAGGAAGAAAACACAGCTAACTTAGTAAAGATATCGTTTGATAAGATGGGGATTAAATATAGAGATAAGTTGGCGCTGACTGGTGTTAAAGCAACTATCCCCGGGAAGGATAGCTCCCCCAACATTGCTGTACTTGGAGAGTTGGATGCAGTTATATCGCCAGCTCATCCTTATGCCAATAAAAAAACCGGAGCGGCACATGCTTGTGGTCATTTTACTATGATAACAAATTTGATTGGGCTTGGCTTTGGCTTGCTTGGCTCGGGTATAATGAAAGACCTAAACGGCTCTGTAACACTCTTTGCGGTTCCAGCTGAAGAGTACCTGGAAATCGAATTCAGGAAAAAGTTGATAGGAGAAGGTAAACTAGAATTTCTTGGCGGAAAACAGGAATTAATCAGACTGGGAGAGTTTGATGATGTAGATATAGCTATGATGTTCCATCCAGCTCCTAATACACCAAGCAGAGTAGTGCAGACAAATGTAAGTATGAATGGATTTATCGGAAAGATTGTTAGATATATAGGGAAAGGGTCTCATGCCGGAGCTACACCAGAAGAGGGAGTAAATGCATTAAGCGCTGCTATGTTAGGATTGCAATCGGTGAATTCCTTAAGAGAAACTTTTAAAGATGATGATTGCATCAGGGTTCATCCAATAATAACTAAAGGTGGAGAAGGTGTAAGCATAGTTCCAAGCGATGTTAGAATAGAATCCTACGTCAGAGCGAAAAGTATGGATGCGCTTATGGAAACTAACAAGAAGGTTAATAGAGCACTTGAGGCTGGAGCAATGGCCATAGGATGCGATATTGAGATAGATGACTTGCCCGGATATATGCCTCTGATAACAAACGATGAACTGGCAAGATTATGGTCAAATAATGCTTCGCAAATTATAGGTAGGGAAAATGTGATTAAAACCTATATCCACAGTGCTGGTTCCAGTGATATGGGCGATGTCACTCATGTAATTCCGGGGATTCATCCAATGGTAGGTGGATTTGTGGGGGGATGGCATGCAAAGGATTTCAGAGTTATGGATGAAGAGATGGCCCTTATCATACCAGCTAAGATAATGGCTATGACTATAGTAGACCTCCTGTATGGAGATGCGAATCCGGCAAAGCGAATTTCGAAGGAGAGAAGGAGTAAAGAAGAATACCTGAGTGCTATCAGAAGCATGGGGGGAGCAATTAGGAAGAAATATATGAGCTGAGTGGGGCATTAAAATGAACAAAAAAATTCTGATCACAGGAGCTTGTGGTCAGATTGGCTCGGAGCTCACATTGGCTTTGCGGGAGAGGTATGGGAATGACAATGTGATAGCTACAGGTCATAAAACAAAACTAGGTGAAGAATTGCTTAATTTGGGACCATTCCAATTTATTGATTGTACAGATATCAATACGATTGAAGGAGTTGTGAAGAAGTACAAGGTGGATACCATCTACCACTTAGCAGCTTTACTTTCAGCGGTAGCAGAAGCCAAACCACAACTAGCCTGGAATGTAAATATTAACGGTCTTTATAATGTTTTGGAAGTCGCTCGTGAGTATAAATGTGCTGTCTTTACTCCCAGTTCTATTGGTGTTTTTGGGCCCACCACTCCTAAGGATAATACGCCCCAAGAGACGATTCTGCGTCCTAATACAATGTATGGGGTTACTAAGGTTAGCGGTGAGTTGCTTTGTGATTATTATTACAAAAAATTTGCTGTAGATACTCGTGGTGTTCGCTGGCCAGGCATTATTTCTTATGTAACTTTACCTGGAGGCGGGACTACAGATTATGCGGTGGAAATTTACTATGAGGCAATCAAACATAGAAGATATACCTGCTTTTTAAGAACAGGAACCTACCTTCCTATGATGTATATGCCTGATGCACTGAAAGCAGCTATTGATATTATGGAAGCAGATCCAGGCAAATTGAAATACAGGAATGCTTTTAATGTAACTGCGGTGAGTTTTGCCCCAGAAGATATAGCCAATGAGATCAAGAAACATATTCCTGATTTTGTTATGGAATATGATGTTGACCCAGTTCGCCAAGCGATTGCTGATTCCTGGCCTAACAGTATAGATGATAGTGCTGCTCGTGAAGAATGGGGGTGGAAGCCAGAATATGATCTTGTAGCTATGACTAAAGATATGTTGGAAAAGCTCTCCGATAAGTTGAAAATAAAAATATAAATTAGGGAGGTAAAAATGCCGTTAAGCAAAGTAGAAAAGGTGTTATCCCAAGAGCTAAGTGGACTTAAAGAGAAAGGCTCACTTAAAGGTGAGGAGACAGTAATAACAGGTGTAAAACAGCCCCAAGGAGATAAGGGGCCAAGATATTTTATACAGGGTTATGGAGATAAAGAGTTCCTGAAAATGAATTCGAATAGCTATCTTGGTATGGGGTTGAGGAAGGAAGTAATAGAAGCGGAAGAGGAAGCTGCCAAGGAATTTGGAGCTGGTCCTGGAGCTGTGCGTTTTATTAGTGGGACTTATAAGCCACATGTGGAGTTGGAAAGAAGGCTAGCAAGGTTTCACAATAAAGAGGCTGGCATGATATTCAGCTCTGCTTACGCCGCAGTGATGGGCATATTATCACCATTGATTTCCAAAGATACTATTGTAATAAGTGATGCTCTTAATCACAATTCTATAATCAATGCTATCAGGTTGTCGCGGCCAAAAGATAAAAAAATATATAGGCACAACAATATGGATGAACTGGAGTCTGATATAAAAGAAAGCATCGGAAATTGCCAGAGAGTCATAATAGTTACCGATGGTATATTTAGTATGAGAGGGGATCATGCACCGCTTTCAGAGATAGCGGATTTAGCAGAAAAATATGACCCAGAATTTGAAGAGGGCGTACTTACGATTGTGGATGACTCTCATGGCGTTGGAGCAATTGGGGAGACAGGGAGAGGAGCTACGGAATTTACCCACGAGGATAGGATTGATATATTGGTCTCCACTATGGGCAAAGCACTTGGAATAAATGGTGGATATTTAGTATCCGATGCCAAAGTAATAGAATACTTAAGGGAAACCGCTCCATTTTATATATACTCCAATCCTATTACCGTATCGGAGGCAAGTGCCACATTAAAAGCTTTAGAAATTCTCGACAGCGCCACAGGGAGAAAGTTGTTGAAATACTTACGTGAAATGACGGCGTACTTTAGGAAAGGCTTAGTTGATTTGGGATATGAAGTGATAAAAGGAGAGCATCCGGTTGTGCCACTTATGGTTAGGGATACTAAAAAAACTATCGAACTCGTTAAGTATCTAAAAGATAATGGCATATTATCAACTGGATTATATTATCCTGTAGTTCCTAAAGGAGATGAGGAAATAAGATTCCAGATTTGTGCCGATCACACTAAATGCGATGTAGATTATGTGCTTGAAGTTTTAAAGAAGTATAATGTGTAGCGGGGGAGAAAGAAAAGGAGAAGAGGAGGTGATGCTTATTGAGAAATAAAGAGGGGAGAGGTGGATATAATAAAGTTGTATAGCTGAAGCATTAAGAAAGGAAATTTGGCTAAATAAAGGAGGTTTAAATGAAGAATGTGAAGTTAGTATTGGTTTTAGGATTGGCTGTGGTGTTAGTAGCGGCGTTTACCTTACCTGGCTGTGTACCTGAGGTGGAAGAAGAGGTTCCTACAGGGCCCATTAAGATAGCTCTTCTTATTCCTCTGACTGGACCCTTTGCTATGTTTGGTGAGCTGCAGAAAAACGCCTTCGCGATAGCATATGAGGACTTGGAGGCAGAGGGCAAGAATATCATAAATGGTAGAAAAATCGAGCTACTCATCACAGATACACAGAGCAGCAAGGATATAGCTAAAACTGCTGCCGAGAGAGTGATCAGCGTAGACATGGTGGACATGATTGGGTCGGTGTATAGCAGTGCTGAGGGTGCGGCTATAGCTCCCGTAGCTGAAGAGTATAAGGTACCCGTTTTGATCAATGCCGCTTCAAAGGATGCGATAACCGAGCAAGGTTACCAGTGGGTATTTCGGGCAAATTGCCCCTCAAGCCATTACACTGATGCTCCGGTAGAATTTTTTGAACAAGTACTTAAGCCTAAGACAGCGGCGTTGGTCTATGAGAATACCGACTTTGGGATGTCCTCGGCTAAAGGCCTCAGGCTCAGGTTTGAGATTTTGGGCATCGAGATCATCCACGACGAAGCCTACGAGAAAGGTGGCTTGGACTTCACTCCTATGCTGGCTAAAATTAGGGAGAAAAACCCGGACCTATTCTACCCAGTCTCCTATGTCATGGATGCTGTGAAGGTTAGCGAAGACATGAAAAAGCTTGGCCTCAATATTGACTGTTTCTTTGGTGGGGGGGCAGGCTATGTCATGGTTGAGTATGTGGAGGCCCTCGGTAAAGATACGGAGGGTATATTCTCTACCACGCTGTGGGTACCTAGTGTTAACTGGCCTGGTGGCGTTGGGCGCAATAGCACCGATTTCGCTAACGAGTATCTAAAGAGGTTTGGCAAGGACCCCCATTACATCGCAGCCCAGGCTTACTCCTCCATGTACGTAATTCAAGATGCCCTTAGTAGAGCTGAAGAAATCTCTCATGAGGGCATTAGAAAGGCATTGGCGGAGACCGACAAGACCTTCACCATGGGGCCAATAAAGTTTGAAAGTTGGTCTGACGATATAGGACATTCCTATACTCAGCAGAATAAAGCTCCTACCTATGTAGTGCAGTGGCAAAACGAAAAGCTTGAGGTTATTTGGCCCCTCAAGGTCAAAACTGCTGATTACATCTTTCCTACTCCTAAATGGGGAGAAAAGTAAATAAATGGGGGGTAACTACCCCCCATTTATTATCCATATCTGGATTTGGATTGAACTGATATGACATTATTTGGTCAGACAGTTGTAAGTGGTTTACTGCTTGGCGGCATCTATGCCCTCATTGCTATTGGCATGACACTTATAATGGGGGTGATGAAGATCATCAACTTGGCTCATGGAGCATTGATAATGGTGAGCATGTATATTGCTTGGGTTCTGTTTAATGTCTGGGGGATTGACCCTTACCTCAGCATGTTTGTGGTCATGCCCATTTTGTTCGGCATCGGCTTTCTAATCCAGAGGTATATGATCCAGCGTGTTTACGGCGTAGAGACAATTCTGCCTCAAAGCCAACTTTTATTGACTTTAGGCATTGTAATGGTGTTAACCGAAGTTATACGGGCTATTTTCAAGTCAGATTATTACACTGTCCGTACAAGCTACTCCACAAGTACCTTTTTCTTAGGAGATATATCGGTGAGCATTCCCATGGCTATTGGCTTTGGCATTGCTATGGCGCTTGTTGCTGCTCTACACATTTTTCTTAGCAGGACTGATTTAGGCCGGTCAATTCGGGCAACGGCTCAGGATAGGGATGCCGCCAGATATATGGGAGTCAATTCTGTTAGGATTACCGCTATTACCTACGGCCTAGGTGCAGCTCTGGCTGCTGCCGGAGGTGTTTTGTTTCTACCTATGTTTTACCTTTGGCCGGATATTTGCCCTATGTTTACAATCAAAGCTTTTATTATCACTGTTTTGGGAGGCATGGGGAGCACTGTGGGGGCTCTTTCCGGTGGCTTAATTTTGGGTATCGCTGAATCCCTCGGCGCTACTTATTGGGCCATGGGATATAGAGATGTTGTTGGCCTGATTATCTTCATCCTGGTGCTTCTATTCCTGCCCTATGGCTTCAAGAGCTTAATTAAAAGGTGAGAAGATGACAAAAAGAAACAAGCTATCATTAACTGTGGTAGCTATTGTCCTTTTAGCCCTTCCTTGGATGATTCAAGCCTCTTATTACAAAGATATAATTATTATGACCTTAATGTGGATAACCTTGGCGAGCTCTTGGAACTTACTGGGAGGATATGCCGGCCAAGTTTCCTTGGGACACACCCTCTTCTTTGGCGTTGGTGCTTACTCGGCTGGATTGATGGCACACCATTTTGGCGTGTCTCCCTGGTGGGGGTTGTTGCTGGGACCTGTTATGGCTGTAATTATTGGCACGCCTATAGGGCTAATCTGTTTTCGGCTTCGGGGTCCTTATTTTACCTTGTCTCTCCTTGCACTGGGCGAGATATTCCGACTAGTGGCGCTTAACTGGGAATCGTTGACTAACGGAGCAGTTGGTATATTGACAATGCGCACCTGGCCAGGTGTCAAGGAGCCGTATTACTATATCATGCTGGCCATAACTGCTTTGTGTATTTATACTTGCTATCGCCTGATGCGTTCTAAGTTTGGGTATTATTTTCTAGCTATCAGAGAAGACCAAGATGCTGCTGAAGGGCTAGGGATTCCCACTACCAAATATAAACTGTATGCTCTTATTCCCAGCGCCCTGTTTACTGGGCTGGCCGGGGCCTTCTACATGAATTATCACGGGTTTATTGAGCCTGACATAGTCTTCGGGTTGATCCATATTTCGGTAATGATAGTATTGTGCGTCATGATGGGAGGTGCTGGTACCTTGGGGGGCCCCGCTCTTGGTGCAGTTATTTACTATGTTCTTAACGAGCTATTGCGTGTCCCGCTTGGAGCAGCAAGCAGACTTGTCTTTGGTGTTATCGTCTGCTTGGTCATCATGTTTTTGCCCAACGGCATCGTGGGTGAAATGAGTCGTAGCGGCAGGTTAAGGGGGCTCTTCCGCCGCAGAAAGCCATCATATACCGGAGGTGAGTGAGAGCGGCATATTTTGAGCTTAAAAACTTGGTGAGGAAATTTTGGGGAGAGGGAAGTGAAATAGCGGGCAACCAGCGGGAAATAGCATTTGGCCTGCCTTCTTCAGCCAATAATCTCCTCGTCCCATATGGAGTGCCGCTGTAATCAGGGATTTGCTTGCCCAACACTGAGGCAGATGACTTACACATATTTTATAAAATGCAATGTTTGTAGTCGTTCGAACCCTCAACCGAGGGGGAAACAAGGGTTCCAGGGTTCCAGGGGTTCAGCAACTCCCCGACTCTTAATCAGCTAATTTCTCGCCCGATTTGATTTTCTTACTTCACAACTGCTATGCTTTTCCACAAGAGGAGGCAGGCGGATTTCGCCCTTTTTATAGCTCAATTTGGGACCATGAGGTCGGAGGTTCGAATCCTCTCACCCCGATTTCGCTCCTCATAAAAATCTTCGATTTTTAATGGGTAAGGTGCGGGAGTAACTCAGTGGTAGAGTTCCTGCCTTCCAAGCAGGGTGTCGCGGGTTCGAGTCCCGTCTCCCGCTCCACAAATGGGCTCGTAGCTCAGTGGCAGAGCGGCCGGCTCATAACCGGTTGGTCGTAGGTTCGAATCCTACCGGGCCCACCAGTTATTTTACCTTCGGTGTACAGCCAAAAGAACGTATAATTGACCCTATCAAATATACCAGGGTTTTGGCACTGGACAACGGCGAATCCACAGCAATCGCTTGAGAAATGGGACATTCAACAGCAGAATCCTAGAATTATCCCTCCCTGTGAGTGCAGAGCGGGCCAAACACCTGTGAGAAATTTCCTACCAAATTTGGAGCTAAATTCGAGCTTCGACGAAGAGGACTAGAGTCCAAATTCAATAAACCTGGTCGGGCGGTTGCTTACTATATTACTAGATACATACCGGAGATATTTATGGCTTCGTGTGTTTCTTTACTCGCTCACGCTTCTTAGTCATGGCGGGGTAAAATGAATAGGCCAGCAAGTTGACTGAGAGATAACATTTTGGCTGATTGTTGGGCGATAGAAAACTTTTAACTTAGTTCTAAGTCTAGATGCTATGACCCAATGAGATTTCTATGTTGACATAAACTATGGGGAGGTCTAATATCTTGGCAGAGTCAATTTCTTCTCCTGAATAATCATGGCTGAAGGAGACTATTATGGCCAAATATAATGTTCAGGAAATTGAAGTAGACAAGTTATTATTTGACGTCAAAAATCCTCGCCACGATATCCTAAGCGATCAGACCGAGACCCTGCACGAAATAGTGCTTGACCAAAAGGGGAAACTTTTAAAGCTTGCCAAAGACATAGTAGATTTTGGCGTAAATCCTTCGGAGTTATCCATTGTAACCCCTAGCAAAGATGAGAGTGATAAATTTGTTGTGACTGAAGGCAACAGGCGGCTTGCTGCCCTTAAATTATTATCTGACCCAGCTATGGCAGCTTTAGGTTATAATTCAAAAGACGTTAGTACATTTAAAGCTTATGGTGAAAAATACAATGATAGTCCAATAAAGAGTTTGGCTTGTGTTGTTTTTGGCCAACGCGATGAGGCTAACCATTGGATTGAATTAAGACACACCGGAGAAAATGAAGGCAGAGGTGTGGTTCCTTGGAGAGCTAAGGAAAAGGCTAGGTTTAGCGAACTGCTAGGCAAACCTTTTCCCGAATTTCAGGTGTTGGAATTTGTCAAGAGAAACGCCAATCTGAATAAAGAAGATTTGGAATACTTGAAGAAACCTAATATTACCAGCATCAAACGTCTTATAGGCGACCCTGATGTGAGAGAAGCCCTAGGAATAGATATAACCGATGGTTATGTTAATACAAATTTACCGCCTGGGGAAATAATAAATGGTCTTACAAAACTTGTGATGGATTTTGCCACACAAGGAAAATCTGTAGATGACATTCGCCATAAAGATGATAGGGCAAATTACCTATATGAATTTACTGAAGAAGATTTGCCGGATGGCAATGCTAAACCAGTTGAAACTTGGGAGCTGCGGTCACAGACTGGTCCTGTTAAACCACGCGTCCTTCCAAGTAAGGGAGTTTCAGGGGTGGCGCCAGGGAAGAAAAGCGTCCCCTTGTCTACCAGCAGACCAACGCTTATACCAGCCAGTTGTGTTTTGCGAATCAAAAATGCACCTCGTGTTAATAAGATTTATAGGGAATTACGAGGGCTTGAAGTTAAAGGTTTTGAAAACGCCTGCGCTATTACATTTCGCGTTTTTCTCGAACTAAGCGTTGAAAATTATGCTAAAGCAAAGAATATCAATTATCACGAGAATGATAGTTTGGCGAATAAGATTGGTAAAGTTGCCAAATACATGGAATCCAATAAGCTTATGTCCACGGATGAGCTTAAGCCTATCCGGGTTGCTTGTTCGACTCCAGATAATCTAGTCTCGATAAAAACATTACACGCTTATGTCCACAATCCCTATCTTTCTCCTAAAGCAGATGACCTTAAGCTGACATGGGACGACTTTGAGAAATTCTTTAAGGCTATGTGGCCATAATTAGGCATCATGGGATATTCTACTCCTCTTAGGTACCCCGGAGGTAAAAGTAGGTTAGCTAACTTTATGAGGTTGGTTTTTGAAGAAAATAACCTCATAAACGGACATTATATAGAGCCATATGCAGGAGGGGCAGGTATTGCCCTTCATTTATTATTTAGCGGGCATGCGAGTCATATTCATATAAATGACCTGAGCAAGTCTATATATGCTTTTTGGCAGGTGGTATTAGAAGATACGGATAACATATGCCGCCTTATTAATGAGACTCCAGTTGACATAGATACTTGGTTTAGACAGAAGGAAGTCCAGGCGCATCCTGAACGACACTCAACATTAGAGCTTGGCTTTTCTACCTTCTTTTTAAATAGGACGAACCGCTCAGGTATTATTAGTGGTGGTGTAATAGGGGGTCAAAATCAAGATGGCCCTTGGAAACTTGATGCACGTTATAATAAGACTAACTTAATCTCTAGAATAGAGAGAATATCAAGGGTTAGCGACCATATTACCTTATATAACCAAGATGCGGCGGAGTTTATTACCGAAGTAATTCCCACGCTTCCGTTGCGATCAATAGTTTATTTAGACCCCCCCTATTATACTAAAGGCCATGATTTATACGAGAACCATTATGTATATGGTGACCACTTAACAATATCAAATTTAGTTGGTGATATAAATCAAAGATGGATTGTTTCGTACGACGATACTCCAGAAATAAGAGAAGTGTATCAATGGTGCAGAAATTTGCCTTATCAGCTTAGTTATAGTGCGGCTGACCATTATAAAGGAGCCGAGATAATGTTCTTCAGTGGTAACTTACTAATCCCCACTGTTGACAATCCTGCCCAGCTACAAAAAGCGCCAGCTTTTTACCGCTAGCGCCTATAAAATTCAATTGGTAGCGGGGGCTTGATTCGAACCAGCGATTGGGTTTTTCGCACCACAATCAGTGAGTCAAATCTAGATAGCCCACCATGTCTGGATTTTCTCAGCCAAAGCTCCATATCTAAAAAGCTCGCCTTCTTATTATCCCTTACTATATAGGACTAAAGTTTAGGAATTTTTGCCTATTCTAGCTCTTAAGACCCTTGAGATATTTACCCTGCCTTCTTAAGATAGATTTATACGGTAACAGGTAAATGGAAATAAAGGAGACTAAAGGAAAGGAAACCCAGCTAGCGGGTAAGTCTAGCCAAAAGGTCGATAAAATCCTGAAAGGAGGAAAGATGACAAAAGCAACTATCAAGAGAGAGGAGAAATTCCTCACGAGCAAAGACCTAGCCAAGATGGCTAAGGTCAAGCCTGGAGTGTTGAGACGCTGTCTCCGAACTCACTTTGCCGGTCGCATCTCCACGATTAAAGGCCCTAATGGCGGCAAACTCTATCAAATTATGGGCTTTATTTCGGTAGGGCAAAGGATTCGGGTTAAAACTCAGCTTGTTTTGCGCAAAATTCCCTCAAAAATCACTCGACTAGTCCATTTACACCCATGAGGGTATTTTACCCCCCAAATTTCGCCTCTCACGACCAGTTTTTTGTCCCGAGGATTTTCTTTTCAAAAATCTCCTGTTTCTCCTCGGGGAGGGCTTAATTTATTTGACATAATACTTTTGCGGAGTGACCTCACTAATCAGGTTCAGCCAGGGGATGATATTTGTGATGAGTTTCCTCGGCATATCTATCCGAGGCATGGACATACCGGGTGGTGGTATCCAAGGATTCGTGCCCCAGAAGAACCTGAAGAGCTACTGGGTTAGCACCTTCCTCAGCTAAATAAGTAGCAAAACCATGCCTCAGGGAGTGTGCTGAGGTAGGGACGTTAATCTTTAATTTCTCTCGATATCTTTTAATCCTTTCCTGGAGGTAATTGGTGGAGATTCTTTTTCTGGGGTTAACTACATTTCTACCGGCATAGGGAATAAATAGGGCGGGGCAATTATCATGGCGTGTGCTCAGGTATATATCGAGATGCTGCTTAGCTCGTGGGGTTAAGTAAACAAACCTCTGTTTCCTGCCTTTGCCGGTGATGAAAATGCGCCCGCTGCCATTAATCTGGCTGCGATTCAGGTTGCACAGCTCGGAGATACGCATTCCAGTGGCAAATAATACCTCTAGTATAGCGCGGTTTCTCAAAGCTATCTTGGGATTTGGTTCAAAGGAGGTTGGCGCTTCAATTAGCCTAACTAAATCGTTAAACTCAGCTACCTGAGGATGTTTTTTGCCAGCTTTTGTCAGTTTAACTGCCTCAGGTGGTAGAAGACAGGGGTAATCCATGTCAATTAAGTAGCGGAGGTAAGCTCGGAGGGCTGACAACATGCGATTTATGGAGCGTGGGCCAAGCTGCTTATTACCCCCATTGCTTAGACCCGCTGTCTTTCGATCCCGTGAAGTTAAATATGCTTTGTAATAAGTGATAGCA
>JAGMBH010000048.1 GCA_023129815.1 Dehalococcoidia bacterium | reverse complement strand
TGCTCCTCGGCCATCATAGAAATGTTTGAGAGACAAAGTGACGTATCTGGCATACGATACGGTTCAATGGCTTTGACCAGGCAGGCATCAATACATATCGAGCAGCCGCTACAAAATGGGCTGCCTTCCTCCGCCAGAACCGAGCCCACAGTCGGCTCTAGTGGTGCATCTGTTCTGATTGCCGCAAAACGAAGCCTAGGGCCATATTTAGGATGCAATACCAGCGTGTTCTTGCCCCGCTTACCCAAGCCAGCTCGTATTGCTTCTTCCTTTAGGTTGAGCATTCCATCGCGAGGATAGCCGTATCGTCCAACCGCTTCGGCGCAAAACCCCTTACCACGAATGAAATTCAGCATTGACTCCAGCCTGGGGCTAACGTGCTTCTTAAAACCATACATCTGAGAAAGCCCTCCCAGACGGCCGAATTCGTCAAGGTTACGTTCCGGCGTTGACTCGAGGCCAAGAATCAATAGTCTATCAATGCTGGATAGCCTACGACTGCAACCAACGACATCAAATAGCCGGCTGGCAAAACCGATTATTTGTTGAGCTGTGTCCATTCATCTACCCTGTCAGCATATTATCACGCTGAACTCGCGTGATACAATTCACACTGCAGCCCAATGTTTCTTGTTGGGTGAGCATTGTTTTGCTGTCTAAGGAGTAGACTACTACAATAAGTGGAATCGGAAAACCAGAACCTAGGTTACTGCACTAAATGACGTTATGTGCAGGGCTATGTTTTGCCTATGTTTGTGTCAGCCAAATACCGGTCTCCCCCCCAGGACGCGCCATGGGCGCGCACCCTTAGTTTATTATAATCCAGTGTTGATTAGCCACTTCCCACGGTGTATCATAAATTCGCCTATAATATAGCGGCTTAGAGCGCGAGAATTCTTTCTGAGGTGGTAACCTATAAGCGCATGGAGCGGCTGCATAAGGAAAAACAAGCAGAGACAAAGGGGTTCCGCACTTGGCTAGAAGGCTACCTGGGGGTGAACATTGACGACTTAAAGAGCAAGACCAAGGTCAGGGAATATTGGAAAGCCGAGGTGGGCTGGCAAAGCCTAGTTGGTGCCCTGGAGCAAAATAAGAGAGTAATCCAGTCAGCCAAACGTATCGATGTTACCCGCCGGGAGCCAATAGAAGCCATGAAGGCTGAGTCTAGTACTTCCGTAGCCAAGCTGACGCCTCTCGTAGAGCGTATCGAGTTGACGGACAAACTCATCGACCAACTAGTGTACAGGCTCTATGGCTAACCAAAGAAGAGATAGAGATTGTGGAAGGGCGGGGCTAGGCTCCATCGAGAGCTTGAACCCGGCTTTGACCGCTGCATCAAGCGCAGGAGAAAAGCTATGAGGGAAAGGTCCTTAAAAGACCTGTTCCACCGAGTAGGCCAAATCATACCTGATGAACAGCGGTTGCTGACAGTACCGCCCGATATGTGTGCACGTGATGCGTTACAAATCATGAAGGAAAAAAACGTGAGTCAAGTTCCTATTGTAGCTAAAAATGAAGTGCTTGGTGTTTTTTCCTATCGTTCATTTGCACAGGGCGTCCTGCAAATCGGTAGCAAAGAGAACCCTGCTGCATTGCCGGTAGAGGCGTTTGCCGAAAGCCTGAGATTCGCACAGATTTTTGACGAACTGGAAGGCCTGCTCGATGAATTTGATCTAAAGGATGCTGTGCTGGTAGGTAGCGAGAGCAAACTTCAAGGCATAGTAACAACGGTAGATGCATTGCGCTACTTCTACCGGGTAGCGAGTCCGTACGTCATGCTTCGTGAGATCGAGCTGGCCATTCGGGAGTTGATACGTGCTTCAGTCGATTCCAGAGAACTTATCGAGTGCATCGACAAATGTATAAGGAGATATCATGAAGAGAAATCACTGCGCGTACCAAGTAGTCTGGAGGAAATGTCCTTTCAAGATTACGTCTCAATTCTTACATTTAAGGGGTACTGGCCTAAGTTTGCAGCCAACTTTGGCGGCGCATATTCTGTAGCGCAAACGAAGCTCGGACGGCTACCAAGTTTGCGCAACGACGTGCTGCATTTTAGGCATGAACTGACTGAAGAGGAATATGATATTCTCAGGGAGGTTCGCGACTGGATGCTGAAAAGAATCATAAAACTTGAAGCGGGCAGAAAGATTGTACAAGATGAGTAAAAAGCTGGGGATTCAATACTTCCGTAATCGAGGACTTCTACCATTCCAGGCGCAATTCGCTGTGGATTTTCTTGAAAGCGAGGAGAAGCCATACCAGGAACTAGTTTCACCTACCGGCACTGGCAAGACGAACTTGGCAGCAGCTCTTATTGCTTATCAAATGGAGAGAGGATCAAATAAGCGGAGCCTAGTGCTTGCTCCTGCTCAAGTCCTTAACGTTTGGCAATCGGCGCTGTCATCACGACTGTCATCCGAGCTAGCAACGCCCACAGTAGTAGATCGAAAGACATACCTACAAATGGAGTCACTTGCCCATGAAGGTGAAAGCCCATGGCCTACCCCGGCTCTAATTCTAATGAGCATTGACTTGGCCAAGCGTGACGATATCTGTGCGAGCATTTGTGCGATATCTTGGGATTTGGTAATACTTGACGAAGGTCATCTCCTAAGAGGAAAACGCAGGGTGTTGTATAACGCACTCACGAAGTCCAAAGCCGCACGTCGTGTGTTGCTGCTGAGTATATCGCCATCTCCTTTCCGTGCGGTGGTTACAAAGGTCGACCTTCAAGACGTCGTGGATTGGAACGGACGACCTATTTACATTCCTTTCAAGAAAGTACTTGTCCCAATCTACTATACTAGGACTGACCGGGAGCGTGCACTGCTTGTTGAGCTGGAACAGTTTGCTTCGGCCTTTACCAGTTCGTTCAGAAGTCTCATTCTCCAATCCGCCTTCTCCAGTGTATACTCGGCAGGCAGGATGCTGCGCCATCTTAGCGAGTCTTGGCGATTCTTGAGAAACAAAATAGCACACAATATGCACTGGACAAATGAGGATTTGGAGAGAATTTACTCCGAACTCAGCGCGTTTGTAGAGGAGCCAGAACTGGTGAGCGATTCGCCTGACTCTATGGGCATCCCGATACAAGAGTTCTTGACTGCATACAGCAAACTTGAGTCATTGTTGGACGGAATCGAGGAGTTGTGTGAGGATTCAAAGCTTGACACGTTGCTTGTCTATTTAAACGACCGTATTAAGGACGGAGCCTGCCTCTGTATTTGGACTTCATTTGCGACCACTGCGGAATATCTCCATTCGAATATCCAAATGGTCGCGGAGCGGCGCGTACAGTGTGTGACAGGTGGTCTTGACGCAGATGAACGCAGGAATAGGCTAGCTGCCTTCCAACAGGATGGTGGCATACTCATTCTTACTGATTCTGCTGCCGAGGGAGTGGCTTTAGACTATGTTGACGAGTGCGTTAACTATGATCTGCCGATGAGACCGGCTGTGCTTGAGCAACGGTGGGGACGATTTCTTAGGATTGCCCGTAAGAGGTCATTCAAGATGACAACTCTGGTGGACAGGACTGGCGCCTCTACATGGGAAGAACAGGTTCTCAAGAAATTACGACTGTCAGGGTAAAAGGACCCTGTGGTTGGACTAGCAGGCCCGGCCGGAAACACATTCTAGCGAGGCATTAAATAACAATTCTGACAATCGTGCAACCGCCAAGCCAAGACCAATTTTGACCGAAAAGAACTTCCAGTGTATTCTGAACATAATTATGCATCAAGTGAGGCATTTTAATTCTGGAGGTTCTCACCAATGAATATTAAAGACGTTACACTCGGTAAGCTAGCAGTAGCGGGTTTGTTGTTCAACTCTCTCACTCCTTATAATACTTCGCTCGCGAATTTCAGATCTGCTACCGGCGGTAGAATAGACCTCACCATTCAAGAACATTGCGATGCCCTGATGAACTGGTTAAACGACTGGGGGTGCAGACACCTTTCGAAGGACCAATATCAGGTTGCGTTCCAAAGTATTTTGGATTGGTACCAAACGAACTGTGCTACTTTGTTTAGCGATAAGATGTCTCTTTGGCAACTTGAAGATCAAGAAATTGAGACTGCCGCTAATGCTTACGGTTCCCTTAAGGACAGGATAGGGGCGCGGCGTTCTCGCTATGGCAATGAGTCAGAGGTTCATATCGGCGCGACAGCAGCCTCCAAGATTCTTTTTGTCATGATGCCGAAAGCGATGATGCCCTGGGATAAGGCGATGCGGAAAAGCTTCGGCTGTGATGGTAGTCCACAATCATATGCCGGGTACCTGAATACGATCAGACATCTGACACTCCACATCGACACTCTATGCAGGAGCAAGGGCTTTCAGATTGACGATCTTCCTAAGAAGATTGGAAGACCAGATTCAACGGTATTAGAGCTTATTAATGAGTACGTCTGGGTTACCGAAACAAGAAAAATTAAACTCCCCTCATCGGAAACCCTTTTACGATGGGCATCGCTAGGGTAATTCTAGAAAAATTCAGGTATTGCACAAAAACGCGGATTGTTGGATGGAATATCAGTTGAAAGTGCTGGGTTCATGGACTCTAGTACGTGGCCGGTACTGGAGTTGTTCGAATCTAATTAAGTTGGTTATGGCTGGTGGAATGTTGGAGGTTCCTTATCTAAAGAGATAGCGATAGTGTTTAAAAGATTTCGTTCGAGTCTATTTGGCAATTCAAACGGTTGGCTTATCAGTTCAACATAACCGGATTTCTCGTGTCTGCCCAACCGTCTTCGCTGATAAGCCAGCATTTGCATTATGAATTTATCTTTCGCCCCGAAAATGCGCTGTAGATGCTCTTTGACTTTTTGATCATACATCATAATGACTATGGAAATATCACCGTGCGCATTAATTACAAAGGGTTTCTTTACATCAATTTCATGGTCATTCTTCACTGCACAGATGCAGAAAGACCCGACCGAGGTCCACTCCGGCCTACTAAAAGCTGGCGATATCTCAATATTTATGTGGTCTAACCAAACAGGGACATCCCCAACATTGAGGACGCAAATATTCCACATCAGACCCTCAAACTGTGTTGCTCCTACTGTCATCTGCCCCGCTTCGGGCTCCGATACTGAATAGAGCTGTAGGATAGGGGCATGTTGATACTCCACCATTCTGTTCGATAGGTTGTAGGTGAGCCAAGCAAAAACAGCTAATGCTACCCCAGTTAAACATGTCGCAATAAAAGTCAGCGCTTGATAGTTCTTTGTAACCACGTCCCACGAGAGCCACAATGTAGCTATAATAACCAGGGCTATTAACAAAGCTAACATTGTTAGCCGAGCTTTCCGATGTATGGTCAGCCACCACTGAATCAATTTAAACTTGTTCCTTGTCCACCCAACCAGGTTTCCTATGCGAATAGTTGTACGTCTACGACGAGTAGAAATTAACGGATGAATCATTAGAGCTAGAAACATCAACCAACCAGCCCAATAGAATATATGGAACATAGGAGGAGGGAGACTAGCTAGAGGGTTTAATCCACTCAGCCAGGTCACAATAAAGCTAGCCAATACTGCAATATAGAACGGAATTGACAGCCAATCTGCGACACGCAAAGCTCTAGACATCCAACGCATACGAAAGATTGTTAATACAAAATATATAGAAATGCCGAGACAAATCAAAGCTAGGATCAATGGGAACCAGTTAGGAAAATGAAAGTCTGGCAGAGGTATTAATCCTGACCTATCGAGACTGACAAATGGCTTTGTCGAATTAATGTTTATAGCAAGTGCTCGCATGAATAGAAGAGCAAAGGCGAAGTACGCTATAGCCTGTGTTCTGATGTAACCGATTTCAACACCAGATGTTTTCTGGCTCATTCTCACTTCTGTCCACACCAAACTTGTTTTTAATAATCTAGCCGAATGGTGACTTAAGTCAAATCCTACAACTAGGCTTGGTATATTGCAACATATCTTCTATTGGGAAGTTTTATTGGAATAAATGGTCTTGTTTGGTTTCCACCCAACAATCTAGCGTTTCGTTCACAACAGTCAAGCATATTAAAGCGAGTGCCTGTGACACCTGCTTTGTGCTTGATATCCTAATAGCCGAAGCCTAAAATAGCTTCGGCTAGGGTAGCTCTGCTGATAAGTAGCAGACTGAAGGTCTATCCGTCCTGGTTAGATTCACTTCCCTAGTGGAAGTTATAGTTCGAGGAGGTATAAATGCGGATAAAGGCTGACAAAACGGTTGGTTACGTTCTGCTTGCAGTGGGTGCAATTTCAATAATCTTGGCGGCGTGTTCTATGTTCAAAGTCTTTACAGGAGCAACAATTCCCCCTGCGATATTTGAAATGGAAAGTATCACTATACCACTACCAGCTGGTGAGGGAATGCCATCAGTAGAAGCTGAGGTATTACCGGGCGCAGAAATAAGCAAGATTGTGAACATGATTCTATGGTTTATACTGATGGTATTTGTCATCACCGCAGGAGGTAAGATTGGCGAGTTTGGAGTCAAGCTTATCAGAGATATAAAAGTCGAAGTAAAGAGAGAAGACTAGAAGTGAGCAAGCAACAGACGAAAAGATACCAAAACTGACGGTTCCAGAGTCAAGACGTCCACAAGCATTTGTTTTAATTCGCACTAGCATAGTAAACGCGAGTGGGGGGCCCTCTTTCGCTTCTTCTGGGAACGAAGTCTTATCAGTGGGAAGGGAGGCTGAAGTGGAGATAGTTGAAGTTCCCAATACTCCATCCCGCCTTAAGATTAGTGCATGACGCTTCCCAAACAATTGGGCGGATTGTTACATGTGTCTCTAGGAGGTAAACCCTAGGGTTACTACTCGATGCCGTCTTCTTTCTATCCACAGATTGCCTATGGTATGAGCGATAGCAAGCGATGTTTGAGCCGCCAACCAGACAGAGGTAAAGTAAATGGCAATGTGTGGCGCCCGTAGGAAGTAGCTTTGGGATATAACACACTCAGACTCCAAGCTATGGTTTGAGTCCTTATGCTACAATTGAACATAAGATAAGCCGAAGACGACGTAGGCTGAGAGATGGAATGAAGTTATGAGTTTCTGGAATAAAGTCCGACCTCACTACAAAATGTATTCAAGACAGGCAACTGCACAAGTTGGTGTGAAAGCCTCTGCATCGATGACAGTCCGTACTGCAATTGAGATGATATTATATGATCTTGCATGTCAGCATGCCGCTGCTGCAGAAGCCGCTTGTAAGAGGGGCGACCATAAGGAAGAGTTAAGCTCCTCGATACAGACAATCATGCTGGCGGCTGCTTGTATGGAAGGATTTATCAACCAAGAAGCTATAGAGATGCTTGGGTCGGAGTTCTACAGGTATGATAAGGGCTGTATCGATGTGCATTGCAAGCCTCTTACTCAAAAACGAGGCTACCCAAGTTTAGAAGACAAGTGGTGTGAGATCACTGAGGGAATTAGTAATAAGCAGTTTGACAAAGCTAAACAACCCTTCCAAGGTTTCCATGGACTTGTGGAGTTACGCAATGAGATCCTGCACTATAAGGGGGCATCAGCTCAGCCAGTCCCCTCTCCATGGAAAGATGTCCAGGGCTCTGTTACTCCAGAGCGAGCAAAATTTACTGCCAAGGCAGCACAGGACGCGGTAAAGAGCATCCAAGGAATGCTTGAGAAATTTCACACTTTGACTGGTAAGCAGCTGCCTGAATGGATTAAGTAGTCAATATGTTTTAGAGGTGGAATAATAGCTGAGCTACGCTTCGGCTTCTGACGTAACAAAAGTCCAGATCGTTACCTGCCGATTGCTGGTTATGCATTTTATTGCTACAATCACCTGTGACGGCAGTGGGTGACTCAAATAACCAGGCTGAAAGCCAGTTTAAAAGTTCTACCTATTGTAACCCCAGCTCCACCATAGAGGTAATAAGATTACCTTAACTCTCTTCTAGATTAGTTAGCTAAGGATAGGGTTCCCCGGTCCGGAAATCAGAGTTATCATTTCACTTTCTGCTGTCATTCTGAGCCTAGCGAAGAATCTCACTGTTCTTTTTAGACCCTTCGCTTCGCTCAGGGAGACACAGGGTGGCTTAACGCTTACAGGAAAAATTTAATTAGCTATCAGCTAATTACTGACCGCTGACTGCTCGTTTTTAACTTCCTTTTAGCGGATTTGGTCCCAATTCCTTTACCTTGCTGGTAAAATCAGTTACTACTTGCGCAAATCTTGCTCCCTCAGCTGCCGAAACCCACTCCAACTTCAATCTCTCCTGTTCTACCCCAAACTGCTCTAAAAGCCTCTTTGTTAACGGCACTCTCCTCATTGTTTTATAGTTACCAGATAAGTAATGGCAATCTCCAGGGTGGCAGCCAAGGACTAGCACCCCATCGGCACCAAGGGTAAAAGCTTTAAGAACGAACTCAGGTTCCACCCTACCAGAACACATAATCCTAATGATCCTTATATTAGGTGGATACTGCATTCGTGATACACCAGCGAGGTCAGCACCAGCATAAGCACACCAGTTACAGCAGAAAGCTAATATCTTTGGTTCAAATTCTTCCTTGTTCATTTTTAAACCACCAAAGCAGTTTCAACCATAGATGCAATTTGGTCTCTCGTGAAGCCCCTCTGTTGGGCAGCTCCTGAAGGGCAGGCAGCGCAGCAGGTGCCGCATCCTTTGCACAGAGCCTCATTGACCTCAGCTACCTTTCTTTCCTTATTTACCACGATAGCCCCGTAAGGGCAAAGAACTTCACAGATGCCACAACCACTGCAGATATCTTCATTTATAGAGCAAACAATGCCCTCAGCCGTAATAGTCTCTTTGGCTAGTATAGTGGTTGCTCGAGAAGCGGCTGCTTTAGCCTGAGCGATGCTCTCTTTGATTGACTTGGGAGCATGAGCAAGTCCACAGAGAAAGACTCCATCTGTGGCGAAGTCCACCGGGCGAAGCTTTACATGTGCTTCCAGGAAGAAGCCATCCTCGTTTAAAGGCACTTTGTAAAGCATGGCAAGCTCTCTTGCCTCTTCCGGGGGAACCATCGCCACGCCTAGAGCAATAATATCGGCATCAATAGCTACTTCCTCCCCGAGCACCGGGTCTTTACCCTCAACCCTTATTAGATAGCGTCCATTCTTCCTTTCTTGACTTAGCCGAGGTTTATCTTCTGGATCATACCTCAGGAAGATAACCCCCTTTTGTCTTGCCTCCTGATAATATTCCTCATAGAATCCATATGTCCTCATATCCCGATAGAGGATATAGATATTCATTTCGGGCTTTATCGCTTTAAGCTTTAGAGCATTCTTAATTGCCTGGTTGCAGCATACCCGGCTGCAATAGGGGCGCTCCCCATTTCGGGAGCCTACGCACTGTATCATTACCAGGTTGTCACAGCCTACTATATCTGGATTCTCTCTCGCTATCTCCTCCTCAAGCTCAAGCTGAGTGAGCACCCGTGGGTCTCTTCCGTAAAGGTATTCCTTCGGTTTATATTCCTGAGCCCCAGTGGCAATGATGGTCACGCCATGCTCTATCTTCTCTATAACCCTGCCGCGATATCTCATTATCTCGGTGGTGAAGTTCCCCACATATCCGTAGGCATCTACAATCCAAGTATTGTAATAGACCCTAATCTTAGGATGTTCCTTAACCTTTCTAATTAAATCGGCGAGAAAAATCTGAGCATCCTCACTATCAAGGGTATAATGTATTCTTTTCGCCACCCCACCGAGTTCGCCTTCTCTCTCAATAAGATGGACTTCGAAAGCTTGATCCGCTAAGGTTAAAGCGCTTACCATCCCTGCCACACCTCCCCCGATGACCAAAGCGGAGTGGTTAACTGGGGTAGACAAAGGTTTTAGTGGCTCTATCAGCCTTGCCTTTGCCACTGCCATCCTTAGCAAATCCTTCGCCTTCTCAGTCGCTTTCTCCGGCTCATGCATGTGGACCCAGGAGCACTGGTCGCGGATATTGGACATCTCAAAGAGGTATTGGTTTAATCCTGCCTCTTTGAGGGTTTCTCGGAACAGGGGCTCGTGGGTTCTGGGAGTGCAGGATGCCACCACCACTCGATTCAGCTTATGTTCCTCGATCATTGCCTTGATTTTCTCTTGGGTATCTTGAGAGCAGGTGTAGAGGTTATTTTCAGCATAGGCTACATTGGGCAAAGTTTTAACATATTCAGTAACCTCAGGAACATCCACATATCCACCGATGTTGATACCACAGTGGCAGATAAACACCCCAATCCTGGGCTCCTCCCCGGTGACATCCTTTTCCGGCGGGTATTCTTTCTTTATGGTAAGGGTATTTCGGGCAGGAGCAAGCAAGGTAGAAGCGCTTCCCGCTGCCCCACTTGCCTGCATCACTGTTTCCGGGATGTCCTTCGGGCCTTGAAAAGCACCGCAGACAAATACCCCTGGCTTGGAGGTTTCCACGGGGGAAAATGCACTTGTGTGGCAAAATCCATATTTATTAAGCTGGATGCCGAGCCTCTTGCCAAGTTCAATAGCTTCCTGAGAGGGCCTAAGCCCTACAGATAGGACAACTAAATCAAACTCATCCGTGCTTGGCCTATCATCTTCACCTACATACTTGAGGCTCAAATTCCCTGTGCCATCTACTTCTTCAACTCCATAGACCTTCGCCCTTATGAACTCTATTCCTTCTTCCTTCCCGCGCTCATAAAATTTATCAAAGTCCTTCCCGTGTGTTCTTATATCCATGAAGAAAATAGTTTCCTCTAACTCAGAGGGGACGTGCTCTTTGGCCACAATAGCTTCCTTTATGGCATAGGTGCAGCACACGGAAGAGCAATATCCGCAACCCAAGCTTTCATCCCTCGAACCAATGCATTGAATCCAGGCTATCCTTTGAGGCGGCTTCCTATCGAAGGGTCTGCGCAGTTCACCTTGAAATGGTCCTGAGGCTGAAAGCATCCTCTCAAATTCTATACTGGTTACTACATTGGGATATCTCCTGTATCCGTAATTGAAAAGAGGGCTTGGGTCAAATTCATCAAATCCGGGGGCTAAAATAATTGCCCCCGCATCTATTTCAACAATTTCATCTTCCTGCTCATAATTAATTGCTCTTGCCTGGCAGACTTCTTGGCAAATTCCACACTCCCCGGTAAGGAAATGAACACATTTATCTCGGTCTATCACCGGAACATTAGGAACTCCTTGAGGATAGGGGATATAAATTGGGGATCGCGAGCTTAAACCTTGATCAAACTCTAAAGGGATTGGCAAAGGTTTATACCTAGTAATATCCTCAAGTTTAATGGCCCCTGTAGGGCAGACAAAGGCACAGGCTCCGCAAGCCATGCAATCTTCTGTCTGAATATGGAAGGGAGTATCTACTTTTCTGTTAACTCCCCTTCCAACAAAGTTAATAGCACTTTTCCCCATCCTCTCCTCACAGATTCGAGCGCATAAACCGCAAAGGATACAAAGGTTTTCTTCATCTTCTATCTTGAATCTCGTCTTCTCGACGCCATACTCATGGGCTAGCTCCTGTATCACTTCAGCCTTAGGGGCGTGAGCGAGCATAAGCTCAATGAGCATCTTGCGATCCCTTATTACCCTATCACTTTTGGTCTTAACCACCAGCCCTTCCTCAACAGGGTAAACGCAAGAGGTGACTATCCTTGACCTCCCTCTTTGAACAATCTCTACACTGCAAATGCGGCAAGCACCGAAGGGAGTTAAAGCCGGATGGTAGCAAAGTGTAGGTATATTAATGCCTGCACTTTTCGCCGCCTCTAAAATTGTCATCCCTTCCCTGGCTTTTACTTCCCTGCTATCAATCTCTAAAGTGATTTCTTTTCCTTCCATGGCAGTCTCCTATTTTTCAACCCTAACAACAACTCTTTCTTCTTCTGAAGGTGGTGGGGGAACAGGCTCGCCAGAGATCCTGGCTATGGCATTAAAGCGATCGGGACAGATGTCAAAACAAGTGCCGCATTTAGTGCACTTGCTCTGGTCAATCACATGAATTTTCCCCTTCCCCCCATCAATGGCACCCACAGGGCAGTTTCTCAGGCAAATCAGGCAAGCCTCGCATTTAGCTGGGTCAATATAATACGAGGTCAGTTCCTTGCAAACAAAAGTGGGGCATTTCTTTTGTTCAATGTGTGCTTTATACTCATCCCTAAAATAGCGAAGGGTGGTTAAAATCGGATTAGGTGCAGTGCCCCCCAAGGCACAGAGTGAGGTATCCTTAACTACTTCAGCTAACTCTTCTAGGAGCTCGATATCCCCTTCCTTACCTCTTCCTTCACAGATGTCAGTCAAAATCCCTAACATTTGTCTAATACCCTCACGGCATGGGGTGCATTTTCCACACGATTCATCGGCGAGGAAATCGAGGAAATATCTCGCGGTGTCAACCATGCAAGTATCTTCATCCATGACAATCATGCCACCAGAACCCATTATTGCGCCCAGCTTGGCGAGTTCGTCATAATCCACAGGGGCATCGAGGAATTTTTCAGGGATACAACCTCCAGAAGGGCCGCCGGTTTGAACTGCCTTAAACTTCTTGCCTCCTGGGATACCACCACCGATTTTATAGATAATGTGCTGTAGGGAGGTACCTAGAGGCACTTCCACTAACCCCGTGTTATTAACCTTACCCACTAAAGAGAATATCTTAGTCCCTGTATTCCTCTCACTCCCAATGGAATCAAACCAATCAGCTCCATTATTGATGATGAGAGGTACATTAGCCCAAGTCTCCACATTATTGAGACAACTGGGACTGTCCCAAATGCCCTTCTCGGAGGTATGAACGTACTTGGGCCTGGGCTCCCCTACTCTCCCCTCTATGGCCGTCATTAGGGCGCTTGATTCACCGGAGACAAAGGCTCCCGCACCCCGGTGCACCTTGACTTTGAAGTCAAACCCTGAGCCAAAGATATTCTCGCCTAGAAGGCCATATTCCTCAGCCTGCCTGATAGCAATACCAACATTTTCCACCGCCAAAGGATATTCAGCACGAACATAAATGAAGCCCTCGTGGGAACCTATAGCATAAGCTCCGATAGTTAAGCCTTCAAGCACACTATGAGGATTTCCTTCCATTAATGCTCTATTCATAAAAGCCCCGGGGTCTCCCTCATCACAGTTGACTATTACATACTTAGGTTCTCCAGGTGCATTACGTACACTCTCCCACTTCCTTCCCGCGGGAAATCCTCCTCCTCCCCTGCCCCTAATGTTCGATTTCTTTACTTCCTCTAGGACTTGCTCAGGTGTCATATGGGAAAGTGCTTTGGCTAAGGCACTATAGCCACCAAGAGCAATATAATCATCCATGCTTTTAGGATCAAGCTTAGAGTTATTACCAATCAAAATACGTGTTTGATATTTGTAGAAAGGGACGTCTTTCTCATGAACCACCTTTTCATTTGTGGCGGGATCGACATAAAGCAAACGTTCGATTACCTTTTTCTCAATTATAGTTTGCGAGATGATCTCAGTGGCATCTTCCGGCATCACTTTTATATAGAAAATCCCCTCAGGATAAATAGTAACTACAGTGCCGTTTTCACAAAAGCCAGGACATCCTGTCTCCCTAATGTCTATCTTGCCTTCCAAACCCTGTTTTCTAACTTCTTCTTTAAAGGCCGTGATAACTTTGCCGCAACCAAGAGCAAGGCAGCCAGTACCAGCGCATATAGCAATGCAGCGCTTGTTAGGATCCCTTTTAGACAATATATCTTGCCTAAGCTCCTCCAGTTCAGTGGCTGAATTTAACTTCGGCATAACTCCCCCCTAATCACAGGTCTCGATAATCTCTTTTACCTTTGCTGGTGTTATCTTGCCATGGTAATCTCTATCAACTACTACCACCGGTCCCAAAGCACAGCAACCAAGGCAGTTAACCCTTTCTAAGGTGAACTTCATGTCTGGGGTTGTCTCTCCGGCGTCTATGCCCAAAATCTGCTTTGCCCTATCCATAATCCTCGGACCTCCTCGCACGTGGCAGGCAGTGCCGAGGCAGACATTTACTATGTGTCTTCCTCTTGGGGTCAGACTCATTGCCTTATAGAAGCTGGCTATACGATATATCTGGCTTACGGGGATCTTGAGCCTCTCGCTTATCCGCTCCAAGGCTTCTTTAGGGATCCAATTTAATTCGCTCTGTATATCCAACAACAATTGAATCAAAATCCCTTCTTCACCTACATATCTATCTATGATTTCATCAACTTTATCGAGTTCCACCGTGACCATGATATCCTCCCTCTTTAAGTTGAGGCTTATATTTCACAGGACAACTGTTGTAACAAATACCGCAGCCGGTACATTTCTCAAGATCGATAGACCTTGCGCGCTTCCTGACTTTTACCTTAAATTTCCCCGGCTCTCCTTTAACATCCAGGATGTCCGAATAGGTTAAGAGTTCAATATTAGGGTGTCTTCCGCATTCGATAAGTTTTGGGGAGAGGATACACATGGAACAGTCTAAAGTAGGAAAGGTCTTATCAAGCTGAGCCATAACTCCGCCGATGGCGGGGGATTTCTCCACCAGATAGACTTTATACCCAGACTCGGCTAAATCAAGTGCTGCCTGAATCCCTCCAATTCCTCCCCCAACCACCAGTGCTGCTCCTATAGGCTTATCCTTAGCTTCCATAGCTTTACCTCCCTAAACTTTCGCCTTCTCCTTTTCCAGTGCCTCCTCAGCAAGCTTTGCCGGATCTATCTTCAGTTCCTCAGCTTTCTTATCTACAATAGATAGCACCATTTGATGGCGTGATTTCTGCGAGAAGGAATCAATCTCTTTTATCTGCTCCACAAAGGAAGGATGGACATATCCTTCCCGCACCGCCATGCTCCTTAAAGCCTTCATTACATCGGAGAATTTCACGTTCTGAGGGCAGTGAGCTTGGCAGGTGTAGCACTGGGTGCAAAGCCAGGGCAAATTTGATGAAAGGACTTCCTTTCTCATTCCCAGGAGAACCATGCGGATTATTTTTCGGGGATTATATTCAGGGTCAATGTCTGCCACAGGACAACTAGCGGTGCAGAGCCCACAGGCAAAGCAAAGTTTGATATTTTCTCCGCCGGGCTCTTCAGCTACATCATATTTGAATTTAGTGTCTTGCTCGTTTAAGACTACAGTCAATTTCCCACCTCCTTACTCCTTGTTTAAGGCTGTTTAATTTTGCCTCAAATTCAAAACTAGATTTATCTCATTCAGTTTTAATACCCATTCACCCCAAAATTTTCGTAGTGCGAGGCTTTAGCCTCGTGCACGACCCTAAAGGGTCGCACTACATTTTTAAACACCCTCCCTTGTAGGCTCTGACCGCAGCGAAGAATCTCTCGACCCTTCGCGGAGTTTACCCCCGAGCGAGATTCTTCGGCCACTTCACTCCCTCATAATGACAATGAACGAGGGGCTCAGGGTGGCAGAAGGGTATTTTAAATTCCCGCAGCTTCCAGAATCGCAGGAACCCTTTCCTCCCTCCCAATGGCCATAATATGAACCCCGTCACAAATTTTCTCCTCCTTTATCTGCCTTATGAGCCTTCCAGCCATTTCTATTCCTTTGGCTGCTTTTGTTCCTTTAGGAGCTTGATCTATTTCGTCGATTAAATACTGAGGAACATATATTCCCGGAACATTTTCGTTCATATATCTTGCCATCTTTGCTCCCCAGATAGGAACTATCCCAGCTAAAATCTTAACCCCGTCAATATTATCCATCTTATGGAAATTCTCCATGAATCTTTTGAGCTCATCCATATCATAAACGGCTTGAGTTTGAATGAAGTCCATCCCGGCATCCAGTTTTTTTTGGAATTTCAGAAGTTGAGGCTCGATAGGGTCTGCCGAGGGAGTAGCAGATGCCCCGATACAAAAATCAACACCTCCATCAAGTTCGTTTCCTACCATATCTTTTCCAGAGTTCAATGTATGAACAAGATGAATTAACTGAACTGAATCAAGGTCGAAGACGGGTTTTGCTTCTTTATGGTCACCCGTGTCGATAGCATCACCGGTGAGACAAAGAACATTATTTATTCCTCTGGAGTAAGCAAAAAGAAGGTCTGCTTGAATTGCCAGGCGATTCCGATCCCGGCAAGTGATCTGGAGAATTGGCTCCCCACCATGCTCCTTGATGAGAAGGCAAGTCCCAAGGGAAGGGTACCGCATCACAGCACTTTGATTATCGGTCACATTTAAACCGTCCACTCTATCCTTGAGGAGCTCAACATGCTCAACCAGCTTCTCCGTATTTGACCCTTTTCCTGGCCCAGCTTCAGCGGTTACAATAAAATCCTTCGTTTTAAGCGTTTCTCTGAAAGGTCTTGCCATTTTTGCACCCCCCATGATTTAAGCCTCCAAGGCTTCAATCTTCCCGGGTCTTTTCACTACCCGGTAGTTCTTAGGCTCATAATACTTCCTCATTAGAGCGAGCCTTCCTTGCTTTTCTAGCCTGCGATAAATGAGAACCCAGGCACAATCCTTTTCTGGGTCTATTTCGCATTTCCCACCCTTCCTTGTGCCACCACAGGGCCCGTTGAGGAGCCCTTTAGCGCAGCGTACAACCGGACAAATGCCTCCTGTTCGATCTAAGAAGCAATCACCGCAAGCCCCACACATTTCTAGCCAGAGCCCTTCTTTTTCAGGCATCCCTATAAATGTAGTATTAAGTGCTGGGAAGATAGGCTTTTCCTCGAATAGTTCAGCCATCGTTTGCACTCCAGCCCCACAGCCCATAGAGAGAATCGCTTCCACTTCCTGCACCTTGTCTCCAAGTTCTTCAAGCACCATCTCTTTTTCGCATTGTCTTTCGACTACCGCTTCCATGACAGAAAGTTCATTTCCATCTTTGCTTGAGGCAAGCCTGAGCTGGGAAGAAAGTATTCCCACCTCTTTCTCTCCACCGGCCCAACATATGGTGACACAGGTTCCACACCCCACCACCAGAATCCTTTTATACCCAGCAAGCATATTTCTAATTTCCTCCAAAGGCTTCCTTTCGGCGATTATCATTGCTCATTCCTCCTTTATCTTTTCCGCCATCTCCTCGATCTCACGGGCGAACTTTTGAGCCATGTCAGGGCTGAAATTGACCATTTTTACTCGCTGTCCATTTATTCCTACTTCTTTGAGCAAGTCTTTGGCATACTTTACCCTTTCCTTTGCCCTAATGTTGCCCGTTAGATGGCGACAAGCGCCTTCTTGACAGCCCATCACCAGCACTCCAGCGGCGCCCTTTTCAAAAGCTTTGAGAATGTGAAGCACGCTCACCCTTCCAGCACAAGGGATCCGAATGACTCTTACATTATCTGGGTAGCGAATCCTGAGCCTCCCGGCTCTATCGGCTGCCCGATATGCTGACTCAGCGCAGCAAAAAGCGATGATTTTTTTATTTTCTCTGGTCATACCTTTAAGTTAAATCCTAAATTCTAATCTCTAATCTCTAAGCTCTAAACAAATTCTAAATTCAAAATCCTAAGAATTTGGATTTAGATATTAGTATTTAGTGCTTCTCCATATATTATATTGCTTCGACTTCGGCTAGGATTTGCTCATCACTATAACCTTCAAACTTTATCGCCGTTGCTGGGCAAATAGCGGCACAAATACCGCATCCATCGCAGGCAAGGTCATAGATTTTGGCCACCCATCTTTCGCTGTCCACTCGGACTAGCCGAATTGCTTCATGGGGGCAAACGCGGATGCAAGTGAGGCAGGCTCGGCACTTTTGACTATCCGCCTTCACTTTCTCCACCTCCACCATTGCCTCCCCTGATGATAAAAGCGCATGAACGCTCCCAACAGCAGATGCGATATCGGTTGAAGCTCGGCCGAGCTCTAAGTTCCCTCGACAGCCCCCAACAAAAAATACCCCTTTCCTGCCTGATGCCACGGGATAAAGATGCACATTTTCATCCTGATAAAAGCCTTGGGAGTCGGTTTCTATGTTTAGCATAGAACTTAGGGCTTTGGTTCCTTCAGGGGGCAAAGCTTTTTCCTCAGCCACCAAGAGGTCACAGAGGAGCGTTACCTCCTCACCTAGAAGAACATCCCTTGCCTCGACCTTTATTCGACTATCCTCCCCATATATCCGTGGTTTTTCTTCAAATTTCAAAAACACTACTCCCCGGTCCCTCGCTTCTCGGTAAAGCTTCTCCGTCCCTTCGCTATCCACCTTCAGATTCTTACAGAACACGTAGACTTCGCTCCCTAGCTTGTCTTTGACTGCCAAAGCGTTCTTCAGAGCGGAGAGCGTAGGAAGACGAGAATTTTCATCGGAGAAATCAACCACAAAACCTATAGTTTCGGGTCTTCGTGCTAACTTCTCGGGAGCTTGAAGCATCTCGACAAGCCTTTGCTGTGAGATAATGTTACCACCGGGCTTAAGCTCAAAATCTTGGGGCAGAATTTCAGTTCTATATCCGGTAGCAAAGATGATAGCCCCAAAGCTTTGGGAGGATTCCTTTTTCCCGCTTCTTATCCTTACGGCGAAATCCCCTACTTCCCCTTGCACCCTTGCTACCTCAGCAGAAGTAA
>JAGMBH010000047.1 GCA_023129815.1 Dehalococcoidia bacterium | reverse complement strand
CCAGGATATCCTCACTAGTAGCTTGTGCCTGCCCTGCTGACTTCGGCTCTCTTACCAGCAAAGAAACAGCCCCATCCGCCATCCAGCACTTTCGCGACATCGGAGCCATCAGAGACAATAATTTTCCACCTTCGATTGAGGAATGGCTCAGGGGCTTTGAAATCGTCTCTCCAATTCACTGGATAGACAAGATTTCTCCCCGCCCTCTGCTTCTGGTTCATGGAGATGCTGATGAGGTAGTGCCTCTGGAACAGGCACACAAACTTTATCAAAAGGCTAAAGAGCCCAAAGAGCTAGCCATAATCCCAGATGCCAAGCACAAGTTGCGCCTCGAAGAAACAGCAATAGCTACTGTGCTTAGCTGGCTAAAGGCTAGATGCTAGGTTCTTAGCAGCCCCCTTTTGTCATTCTGAGCAATGTCATTCTGAACAAAGTGAAGAACCTGAGCGAAGAATCTCTTTTAGACTCTTCCCCTTCACGGAGTTTGCCTTGAGCGCAACGAGATTGCTTCGCTTCGCTCGCAATGACAAGAGGCGAAGGGTTCAGGGGCAGAGTGACATTTACTATTAATTAACACCCTCTAGATACCCAGCTTGACACTTAGCAATTTGCGCGATAGAATTCATATTCCTTTGGAGGTTGAAAAGATTTACGCTATTGTTGAGACAGGCGGCAAACAGTATAAGGTTGCTCCCAAGCAGACTGTAGAAGTTGACTACCTGAATATACCCGAAGGCGATACGGTCGAGCTGGATAAGGTGTTGTTTGTCAGCGATAATGAGGATACGCTCATAGGCAATCCGACTATTGAGGGAGCTAAGGTTATCGCTACCTCTTTAGGGGAAATTATGGGGGACAAGATCATAGTATTTAAATATAAGCATAAGGTTCGATACCGCAAAAAAACAGGGCACCGCCAAATCTATACTAGATTATCAATAAATGAAATTGTTAAACCGGGAGAGTAAACATGGCACATAAAAAAGGTGGTGGCAGTATCCGCGGTGGGCGCGATAGCCAACCGAAGCGTCTAGGAGTAAAGAAATACGGAGGGGAACAAGTTCGCGCTGGAAATATCCTGATTAGGCAACGCGGCACTCGCATACTTCCCGGAAATAATGTCGGCTTGGGTAAGGATCATACGCTCTTCGCTTTAATAGATGGCTCGGTTAAATATGAGCCAGCAACTAAATATAAAAAGAAGGTAAGCGTTTATCATGAAAGCCAAAATTCATCCTAAGTATTATGATAATACTAAAGTAACTTGCCTTTGTGGTAATACTTTCGCCATTGGCTCGACTAAGCCAGAACTTAAGGTCGAGGTATGTAGCAAATGCCACCCATTCTATACCGGCAAACAAAGAATAGTTGACACCATGGGGAGGGTGGAGAGGTTCAAGAAGCGATACAAGATGAAGGATTAAGCAACAGAGCATAATCACAAAGTCAAGGGATGGTCTATAATATGAGCCATCCCTTAGCTAATTTAAGCGAGGTAACTAATGGCAAAACCTTTTTATCATGGTGGGCAGGCAGTTATTGAGGGGGTGATGATGCGGGGTAAGAGGAATTTAGCCATATCCGTGCGCCGCCCCGATGGAAAATTAGAGGTGATAAAGCAACCCCTGGCTAACATATATAAAGGCCGCCTCAGGGAGATACCTCTAGCAAGAGGAGTCATTGTTCTTATCGAAACCCTAGTTTTAGGCGTCCAAGCCTTGTTTCAGTCAGCTCAAATCGCTTCAGCAGAAGAGGAAAAAATACCCACGGCGGCTTTGTGGGGAATTGTAGCTGCCAGCATGGCTTTCGCTGTAGCCCTCTTTTTTATCACCCCTCTCCTCGCCACTCGCTATTTTGATATTTATATCGCCTCTGATTTAATCAGCAACTTAATTGAGGGCCTGCTGCGTATCGGCATTTTCATCGCTTACCTTAAACTAATAGGATTATTCCCTGACATCAAGAGGGTTTTTGCCTACCATGGAGCAGAACATAAAGTGGTCAACGCTTATGAGGCTGGATGTCCTTTAGAACTAGAAGCGATTAAAAGCTATTCTACTGCCCATGCCCGCTGTGGCACTAGCTTCATCTTTGCTGTCCTGATCATCGCTATCCTCGTCTTTGCCTTGCTGGGTCGCCCATCGTTATGGTTAAGCATCCTATCTCGCATAATGCTTCTCCCAGTTATTGCTGCCCTTGGCTACGAAGTTACCAGATTCGGAGCAAGCCACGCTAAAAACATCCTGGCTCAGGTTCTCCTAGCTCCAGGATTAATGCTGCAAGCTATGACTACCAGAGAACCCGACGATAGCCAACTGGAAGCGGCTATATCAGCATTAAATGAAGTTATCGAGGCTGACAACTCTGAAGGGAAAGAAAACTAGGCTAAGTCTTCAGTTTCTAAAAATCTGTAATCCTTATTATTCTGGAGAAAACAAGTCCGATCGCCTGTATGACACACCGGTCCCGTAGGCTCAGCTTTGATAAGAATCGCATCACTATCGCAATCTTTAATAATGGACTTCATCCTGAGGAAGTTGCCCGAAGTTTCCCCCTTGTGCCACAATTCCTGTCGACTGCGGCTATAAAACCAGACATCTCCACTGGACAATGTTAGCTTTAGCGACTCCTTATTCATATAGCCCAGCATAAGAACTTCACCACTTTTGGCATCCTGAATAATGGCTGGAATCAAACCTTCATCATCAAACTTTAACATCCTGTCTTCTACCTCCTCTTTCTGTCATTGCGAGCCCCTTCGCCTTGTGTCATTCCGAGAGAAGCGAGGAATCTCGTGGTGCTCAGGGCAAGCTCCAGCGTGGCAATCCCTTAGAGATTGCTTCGTCGCTATAGCTCCTCGCAATGACGTACGGAGGCTATTGCCTCCTGTAAATCAATATCCCCGGTATAAAGAGCTTTGCCTATAATAGCTCCTTCTGCCCCCAGTTCTTTAAGCCTCTGCAAGTGCTCCAGCTTGCAAATACCTCCGGAAGCAATGATAGGTACATCTACCTCAGCAATTAACCTGCCTACCATATCAAAATTAGGTTCCGTGAGAGTGCCATCTCTTTTTATATCAGTATAAATAAAGCGTCTCACTCCAAGGTCCACCATTTCCCGACCTAACTGTAAAACATCAATAACTGTATCCTTTTGCCAGCCATGGATAGCTATCCTGCCATCTCGAGCATCGAGACCAACTATTATAGCTTCGCCAAATCGCTGGCACAGCTTTCCCACCAATTCTGGTTTCTCTATAGCCGAGGTACCTAAGATTATACGCCTTACCCCCTTGTGCAGTACTTCCCCCACTACATCCTCCCCCCTAATACCGCCCCCTAATTCTACCAACAAATCACTTGTCCTTATTATCTCTTCAACCACCATCATGTTTTGCAGCTCACCCTTAGCTGCTCCATCCAGGTCAACCACATGAAGCCACCATGCTCCTTGGGACTTCCACCTCAAAGCCACTGCCGCTGGATTCTCATCAAAGACAGTTTGTTGGCTGTAATCACCCTGATACAGCCTCACGCATTTGCCATCTCTAATATCAATAGCTGGTATTATCTCCATTGGTAACCTTCGCCTAGCAGTGTGCCAAGACAAATATCAGAGTTGCCGCATTAGATTATAACTGAACAAGTCCCACCTGTCATTCAGAGCGGGGAATTTGCTGGTAATGATATTGCCTTCAGGGAATGGTATGATCTAGTTCAGATAGATGGTGGACACTTCGGGCAGTTTTTCATGCCGTTGTGGGAATAAGGCGGGGATAAACCCCGACACTACAGTCCCTCTCCCATCAAGGGAGAGGGCTATAAAAGGGTAAAGTGAGCCTTGTCTCACTGCCTATTCGGCATAGAAGCTATCTACCCAATCTGGCCTTGGGGGTTGCTGACCTTGCTCCAGCATCTCTTTCCACTGCTCATCAGTTAATCTCCCTTGCTCCATAGGCCACCTAAATTCGTAGTAACTGAGAGTAGGACCAGCGCCAATGATAATTCTGCCATCAGGAACCTTGTAAGCCACCAAGGCAAGGTCAACATAGCCTACCCCTTCCTCTAAAACCTCCATCGGGGGATTGGCATCAGTATAGACATCAGCCACAAGAGTGGTCTCCTTGCCCTTAGCCTCGATGCCAACGACTATGGAATTAAGCGCCTGGCCAAAATTCCTGATGAACTCATAATCGCTTTCACTTAGCTCCCTACCTTCCAACTCGTCCTTGGAAATTTGGATTAATCTTCCCAAGATGCTTTCCAGGCTCTCCAGTCTTGACTTCTCCTCACTGCTCAAGGCATCAAGCTTAATCAATCCCACCCTGGTCATTTTTGTAAGCGCTAGCATGCGGGAGTAAAACTCAGGGACAGGCTCAACATAGCCTACCACTGGCTGTGGCTGAGGCGGCATTGCTGTTGCCGCTGGAGTGTAGCTCTGCTTGGCATACAAGATTGTGTCATGGCGAAGCTCGGTCCAAGACGCTAAAGCAGTTTGTAGTTCCTTATCCTGCCAAGCCTCAGTCTGCATAAAAGTGGGATAACCTTCACCAAAGTCCCCAAGCAAAGACCTTAAGGCGTAGAGCCAGCTCCAGTAAAGATTGCGATTCCAATCCTCCTCGCTTACAGCATCAAACTCTTCTCTAAGCCTATCTAATTGCTTATCATAGCTGGTGTCTTCACCCTGATATTCAGTATCTCCCTCAGCCTTCAATATGTCATAAGCCCGCTCTGAGCCCAGGACTGCCATGACATCCAATCCTCTGGGAAAACATCTCTGAAGACCGAGTATAGTTATCTTCAGGGTAAATGGCTCATTTTGGCCGACATACATACCTACAGCGGGAAAAACCAGATTTTGAAACATATATGAGTCAGGCACAAATCTCTGTCCCATAAACCTCATCCCTTTTGTGTCAGCCAGACATTCATAGAGCTTCTCTTTAGTCACTGGCGGAGCGATAAGACAAACGCCGGAGCCGCCATAAATCTCAGGATTCCTCATCTGAGCTAGCTCAGCCTTCAAATTAAGCAACGCCACCTCACCAGCAAGCTGGCTAACGTCGAACTCAGTGCCCAAAACCTTCTCCATAGCCTCCAGATACTCATAAGGTGTCAGGTCATCAGCAGTGCCGACAAAGAATGAGGTAACCGAATAAATCCGATTCCATATTTCCCAGCAAGTGGCATCGTTGACTTTTACATTGGGCAATTCTGCCGAAATCAAAGATGCTTGAATTGTAGCTATGGTAGCATCTTTCTCACTGACCAAAGCGCCGGGACCTCCCTTGAGAAGAAAGGCCATCCTGCCATACCACATCGCCGCCTTGAAATATCTTCTCAGCGCCTCGCTCCGGGTGTAATGTCCCCTGGGAACATACTGGGAGTAGTCTTCCCTATAGGGATTTTGGGAATCAGGGGAGTTGAAGATAGCGCTTGGCTTGAAGCCCTCATGCGCTTCAATGTTTTTTATCTCCATGTTAACTTCACCCACCACGTAAGACGGAATGGAAAGGTCAACCTTCTTCAATGGCTTAAATTCTCTCTCATCCCAGGGATGCTCTTGATTCCATTGCTCGATTTCCTGCTTGATTTTCTCTTCGTTATAGCCTTCAGTTGGCGTCTGCAAAAGCTTTAAAGCCACAGCAAAATAAGCCACATTTCTCCTGGCAGCTTCCTTCAAGTCAGAGTTAGTGAAGGATTTATAATCCCGCATCGCCCTCTCCAGCATCGCCTGGCTCATATCAATCAGTTCATCAAAAAACTCTTCTTCCTCAAGACGCTTCAGTATCTCATTGAACTGGATATGATATAGATGAAGCAAAGTATCCGAGGTAACAAAGATAGGGACGCTTTGCTCCTTCAACATCTTATAAGGTTGGACAATATCATCTCCATGCCAGGGAATAATCACAAAACCATTTTTCTCCAGAAGCCGCTCCTGATTTTTATTCAGCCCGAACCTTGAGCTTACCTCTGCAAAGTTTGTTACCTCCCCTAGACCTAGGGGCAGTGAGTAGTAAGGAGCATCAGGAGATATAGAGATCCCTTCAGATTCGTAACAAATTGCCATAGCAAGCTTGGGATTTGACACTTCGCCTCCAGCCACTGAAGGTATAGCAAACTCAGAAGATATCGGTGGCTGACCAGTTGCACAGCCACTGGCGAGAAAGATAGCAATTAAAAGAATAGAAATAAGAACTTTCACAGTTTTCACCTTTCTCCTCTATTATATGATTCCTCCTTTTTACTTAGCAAAAACACCTTGAATCTCCATCCGCCGCTAAGCTAGCTGACAAATCATCAAAGAGAACCACTTTATTAGCCACGCTTATAATCTGTTCGATAGGTATTATGCTCTCCTGACCTTGATTATCAACTACCATCCATATTTTATCCTGAGGCAATTCTTTCTTGATTCTAGCGACCACTCCCAGACTAACACCATCAGGCATAGTAACCTCTTTGCCCAGGAGAAGCACCTCCAGGCCTTTAGCAGTTATCAAGGTTTTTAGCATCCGCAAAATGTTCATAATTTAACCCTCAATATTAGAAACGAAACAAGCAGTAAAAAGTTTAGCTCCACCATAGCCTTTGCTGAAGGAAATAATGTAATTCACCCCAGTCAAGGATAACTGAAACGGGCTAAAAGGATTAAGACTACCCGAGAAAAAACAGGTGGAGAAAGCACAATGTGAACGTGCTGGGTGCCCTAATAAATTTGTCTTAACTAAACCAGGTGAAATAACATTAATATCAGGCCTACAACCAATAATGTCACGCCTAAAGCCAGTAAGCCAATCAATAACTTCATATTCATTTCTAAAATCCTCTCTATGCAGAGCTGATATACCAGATAACAGCCACTTTGTAGTATTATACCACTAACTTCCTTTACCTAATATTTATAACGAAAATCGAAGGGAAAAGTTCACCGACCAAGCCATTTTTAGGAAAATCAAATAAGTCGCATTACTAAGTTTTGCCTCAAAAAGTTCACCAAAATTAAGCCAGTGGTAAAATAAAAGGCAATGGCAATAAAGTTAATCGCTAAGAAAGGCTCAACCTTTCATGATTTCCCCTACACCAGCACGCAGCGAAAATGCTTCCATTGCTGGATTATTAATGTCACACCGCCAGGACCAAACCAATGCCTTCATAATTGTATTTATTGCTATGCCAGAGAAGCTATTTATGCTAACTACTCAGAAGATACTCTGCTTTACAATAACTTGCCCGAGTTGGTAGAGAAAGACCTTAAAAAGCTAA
>JAGMBH010000046.1 GCA_023129815.1 Dehalococcoidia bacterium | reverse complement strand
AGAATCTAGAGACCCTTCCCCTTCATTTCGTTCAGGGTCAGGGTGACAGCCAAACAACTGCTTTCATTACAACCTAATAAACTCCAAGCGAAGAATCTCCTTGGTAGCCTCGGTAACCTTGACCCTATCATCGATGCGCCAGCCCACCACCCAAATGATTTGCTGAGGAGAACAGACTATTGGGATATGCTCTCGCCACAAAAGTGGTATCTTAGCATCAACCATAAAGTGCTGAAGCTTTTTAGGCCTATCCATGCCTAAAGGCTGAAATCCATCCCCCGGCTGGCGCTGACGGACGAATAATTCAGTCCCGGCTAGGTGCAAATCAAATTCAGCAACGAAACTTCTGTGAGGTTGCTTCGCTTCGCTCGCAATGACGAAAGGAGACCGCGATTCGCTATGCTCAGGGCTTTGCCTCGGGATGACAGAAGAAATACTGGCTATCACTCGCCATCCGGGTAAAACCGTCTCCCCAGGCACTTTAAGGGGAAATTCGCCTTGCAAGGCAGGAAAAGGACAAAATAGTCTAGAAGTCGAAAGTCCTAAGTCCCGCGTAGATTCATTACCCTCAAGGCTTTGGCTTACCGCGATGACCACCTCATCATATCTATTCCAACACACAAGGCCATGAGGCAAGGAAGTTCTTTTACCCACCGGTTTACTTAGTAAACTCCTTATTGCTTCAATGTGATTGGCTTCAATATCCCGAGTATCACCAGCCAGCCTAGCTATAGCTAACCTCAGTAGCTGCCTTTGCAAAGCTATAGGCAAGGCAACGATTTTCCCCTTATCCAGGTAAATGGCATCCTCTTCCTGCCTGGCCACTTCATCCCATAACTGAAAAGCTTGCTGCTCCAGGTAAGAAATATCACTTCCAGCAATTTCAGCCAGGCGAAGCAGCGCTTGGTCCACACTTGGGTTATATTCTCTAAGCAAGGGTAAAAGCTCCAAGCGAAGGCGATTTCTAAAGAAAGACAAGGAAAGATTAGAGGAATCAATCCGTGGCTCAATCTGGCGTTCTTGACAATAATTCAATGTTCCCTCTCTAGTGATATTGAGGAGGGGTCTTATTACCAACAGATTGCTTCGCTGCGCTCGCAATGACATCCCTTTGCCATAGGGAATAGGTGAGCAGGGCTCAAGGCCACGCAGCCCGGAAGTTCCCGTCCCCCGTAATATATGCATCAAAATAGTTTCTACCTGGTCATCCCGAGTGTGCCCTATGGCCACTCGATTGGCTCCAATATCATCAGCTACTTTGGCAAGAAAATCATAGCGTAGCTCTCGAGCAGCCTCTTCCATAGAGCAATTCCTTTCAGCTTTATAAGCAGCTACATCACGTTTACCAACAGTGATTGGAATATCAAGCCGCTCAGCCAAGTTAGCCACATATTTGGCATCAGTTTCAGACTCAACACCTCGAAGCTGATGATTCAGATGGGCTACATGCAGCTTTATGTCAAGCTTGCTTTGCCATCTTGCCAAAACACACAGTAAGCAAACCGAGTCAGCACCACCTGATACCCCAACAACTACTATTTCCCCAGACGAAATCAGGTTATGCTGCTGAATAAAATCTATGACTCTTGTTTCCAGCTCAATCTTTTTCATAGAGATTGCTTCGTCGCTTTGCTCCTCGCAATAACCCTTTGGTAGGAAGTATCATTAAATGCTACCAAACGAGTTCCATAATCCTCAAACTCAAGGATGCTTATCCCTCCAGGGTCTACCTTGAATTTGGTGAGATAGTCCAGCGGTAAATCCAGAGCTTTAAAGATGATAGCTAAGATGACAAAGTAATGGCTGACAACTATCACCATTCCGTCTTTGTGCCCAGCTAGCAAACGTTTGATGCTCGTCCAAGATCTTTCCTGTAATTCAACAAGGCTTTCCCCACCAGGCAACCTTTCCGACCCTCCCCCCTGCCACCACCGCATCAAGAACTGACTAAAGGTAGTGCTCAAACTAGACACAGATAAGCCCTCCAATTCACCAAAACTAATCTCCTTAAGTCCAGCATCAATTTCTACAGGCAATTGATGCTGGCTAGCTATAGGCTTGGCTGTACTTGCAGCTCGCTTTAGGGGACTGGAAATTATGGCATCAATGTCCTCATCCTTTAGCAAAGAGGCTAACTTATTAGCTTGTTTTAACCCAACCTCGCTTAACTCAGTATCGCTGCCACCTCCCTGAATACGCCGCTCTTTATTCCAATAAGTTTCGCCATGCCTAACTAAGATAAGCTTCAAGAGATTGCCTCCTTTATCAGCTATCAGCTTTCAGCTTTCAGCTAGGGGCTGACCGCTGAATGCTTTTATGAGCTAACTTCACTCTCTCACCATAAGAGGGATGGTCATAAAATAAAATCTTTGCCCACTTACCAGGCTCAGCTTCAATCAAGTTCTGGTCAGTTAACTTAGTCATCAAACCAATAAAAGCTTGAGGATTATTGCTTAGCTTCAGTGCAGCCTCGTCTGCTGCCAGTTCAATGCGACGATTATACCAATTAAGAAGTGGCTGTAATATCAACATAAACACAGCTAAAACCAGAACTAGCCAAGGAAAGCCAGCCACATCACTTATCCCTTGGAAGGAAAATAACACCACTCCAGCCCTAAGAGCTAGACTGGTTAAATAAAATGCCAGTAAAAAGGCGACTGTCCGAATCAGCATGAGCTTAGGAATATCGCGATGAATGTGGTGACCTAGCTCGTGAGCTAAAGTTACCTCTATCTCATCAAATGAATAACTCCGCAACAAGGTGTCACTGATAATAACACGTCTGGATTTGCCCCAGCCACTTAACATGGCATTGGCTGTAGTGGTTTTACTACTTAGATTCATGCTAAATACATCCTTAACATCAACCTTAGCTCGCTTGGCCAGATTCGCCAACCTCTCTTTAAGCTCTCCCTCCTTCAGCGGTTCCAATTTGAAGAACAAGGAGATAAGAAGCGTAGGGGCTAGCCAAGTGAGAAACAGAGTGAGCAAAAACATAATTAAGCCCACAGCTAACCACCACAATGAAGGGAGACGTCCCATAAGCCAGTAAATAACTGTGACCAGACACAAGCCCAATACCAATCCCAGGAGTAAAGATTTAGCTTTGTCTTTCAGCCAGCCGATCACATTTTGGCTTGACAAGCCATAGCGATGAGGCAACACAAAGTCTTGATAATAGCCCAGCGGTGCCACGATTATTCCATAGCCTAATACTAGAATCAGCAAATATAAAGCTGCTGACCAGGGAGAAGCAAAGGGCAAAAAACTAACTAGCCTAGCGGAAACTCCTGTAAAGAGAAGAGCTAGTAGCAAAATAGCCCCTATCCCTAGCTCAAGAAATAGCAGACGCCGTGAGAGCTTACTATATTCCCGAGCTTTTTGCTGGCGAGCTGGGTCAGGGCCATTCTGAGGTAGAGTCATCATGTCTAGTCGCCCGAAGCCATTCCCTAGTCTCAGGGAGACATTCCTTTCAAAATGAGCTTGGTACGGTGAATAGATTCAGGATATTGGGGGAAACCCAAAGCAACAACTACCTGTTCTGGCCTACCGCTACCTTTAGCATCACAGCGCAATCTCATTCCCAAAATACATATAGCCCCTTCATGGAGCCTGCCCTGAGCAAGATTCTTCGGTCGCTTCTCTCCCTCAGAATAACAAGTAACGAAGGGTTCAAGATGGTGGCCGATAACCCATAAATCTTCTATTAAGGCTCGCAAATCATATAGCTTCATTTTGTCACCTCGGGAGTGATGCCAAGGTAACTCCCTGGCCTGAAGCAAGGAGTGAAGTGAGGCCTCCACATCCGGCTTGCTTTTCCCTGACTTTATCACAACACGGTACTCGGCGAAAGCAAGGCAAGATTGAAGCGAGGGGATATTTAGCCCTACCTGCCAGGCATCGAATATCTCAAAGCCACAAGGCAATTGGCTCTTCACCCGCATCGTAAGAGATTGAGGAGGCATCCAGCGACTTAGCCATACATCCATGAGTTCAGCCTCACTGGTTACCCCTACAGCTAAAGGCGCTGCGAGTGAAATTCGTGGATGGGGGGTAAAACCCTGAGAATAAACTAAAGGTATTTTTGCCCGCCTGAATGCCCTCTCCCAAAACCTCACCACATCAAGATGAGAAATAAACTTAACCTCATCCCCACGACCAAACCTAAGACGCAGGCGTTGCATCTTTTTCCCTGGTCACCATAACTTTCTCTATCTT